>PXDM01000380.1 GCA_003565055.1 Paracoccaceae bacterium | reverse complement strand
GCGGGCGTGTCATCGCCCATCGAGGCGATCATTTCCTTGCCATCCTCGGCCATCGGCGCGAGCACCTGCTCGACTTCCTCCAGCGTGAAGCCAGCGGCAACCTGCCGCTTGCGCAGCTCTGACGGCTCCATCTGGCGCGTCTCGGGGATATCACGCAGGGATTCGTTGAGGTCCACGATCTTGTCTTCCCATTCGCCAAAGGGCTGGGATTTCGCGAGTTTGTCCTTGATCTCCGTGTCGTGATAGATCTGACCTTCCTGCAGATCGACCGCGATCATCTGGCCCGGCCCAAGCGCGCCCTTCTCGCGCACGCTCAATTCATCCACGACGACCATGCCCGCCTCGGAGCCCGCGATCAGCAGCCCGTCACCCGTCACCACATAGCGCATGGGGCGCAGCCCGTTACGGTCGAGCCCGGCGCAGACCCAGCGACCATCGGTCATGGCAAGGGCCGCCGGGCCGTCCCATGGCTCCATCACCGAATTGCAATAGGAATACATGTCGCGCCAGGCTTTCGGCATCTCGACGGCCTGTTTCGACCAGGCTTCGGGCACCAGCATGGTCTTGGCCATGGGCGCGTTGCGACCCGCACGCACCAGCACCTCGAAGACCGAATCAAGCGCCGCTGAATCCGACGCGCCCGAGGCGACGATGGGCTTGATATCCTCGGCCATCTCGCCAAATGCGCCCGAGGCCATGCGGATCTCATGGCTTTTCAGCCAGTTGAGATTGCCTTTCAGCGTGTTGATCTCGCCGTTATGCGCGAGCATGCGGAAAGGCTGCGCCAGCCACCATTGCGGGAAAGTGTTGGTCGAATAGCGCTGGTGATAGATGGCGAAAGCGCTCTCGAAACGCTCGTCTTTCAGGTCGGGGTAGAACTCGGCCACTTGTTCGGCCAGCATCATGCCTTTGTAGATGATCGAGCGGCAGGACAGCGAGCAGATGTAGAACCCCGCGATGCCCGCTGCAGAAATCGCCTTCTCGATGCGACGTCGGATCACGTAAAGCTCACGCTCGAAGGTCTCTTCATCCGTGCCCTTGGCGTTGCGGATCAGGATCTGTTCGATCTCCGGGCGCGTTGCATTGGCTTTCTCACCCAGCACCGTGACATTGATCGGCACATGCCGCCAGCCATAGATCGAATAGCCCATCCGCAGGACTTCGGTTTCCACGATGGTCCGCGAGCGTTCCTGCGCGCCAAAATCCGTGCGCGGCAGAAATACCTGCCCGACGGCCATCAGCTGATCCATACGTGGCTCATGACCTGTGCGGCGGATCTTGTCATAGAAGAACTGCGCCGGGATCTGCACATGGATCCCGGCCCCGTCGCCGGTCTTGCCATCCGCGTCGACCGCGCCCCGGTGCCAGATCGCTTTCAGCGCATCAATGCCGTTTTGCACGACCTGCCGCGAGGGCTTGCCGTCCACCGCCGCCACAAGCCCCACCCCGCAGGAGGAATGCTCATCCTCGGCCCGGTAAAGCCCATGTTCGGCGATTTGCGCGCGGCGCGCTTCTTCCGCTGCGGCCCAGGCTGCATCATATGTCGTCATCTGTTCGGTCCTTTTGCCAAGGAAAGAGGATTATTCGGCCGCAACCTGTGCGGGGGCCGAAAGATATGTCAGCATCGATTCTGCGGCTTCGCGCCCGTCACGAATGGCCCAGACCACCAGCGAGGCCCCGCGCACGATATCGCCCACCGCCCAGACACCAGGCAGATCCGTCTCATGCGTGTTGAACTTCGCCTTGATCGTGCCCCAGCGGGTCACGGTCAGCTCCGGCACGCCCCAGAGCGTGGGCAGGTCTTCCGCCTCAAAGCCCAGCGCCATGATCGCGAGATCAGCGTCCTCGGTATAATCCGCGCCCTCGATCAGCTCTGGCGCGCGTCGTCCGGTTGCGTCGGGCTGGCCGAGCCGCATCTTCTGCACGCGCACGCCAGTCAGCGTGCCGCTGTCATCGGTCACGAAACCCGAAGGCGCGGTCAGCCAGACGAATTCGACGCCCTCTTCCTCGGCATTCTGGGTTTCGCGGCGCGAGCCCGGCATGTTCTCGCGGTCGCGGCGATAGAGGCAACGCACCGAGGTCGCGCCCTGCCGCACGGCCGTGCGCACGCAATCCATGGCCGTGTCGCCACCGCCAATGACCACCACCCGCTTGCCTTCGGCATTGAGCGCGCCGCTGTCGAACTCGGGCACCTCATCGCCGAAGCTCTTGCGGTTCGAGGCCGTCAGGAAATCGAGCGCCTTGACCACGCCCGGCGCGCTGGCGTTCGGCACGGTCAGATCGCGCGCCTTGTAGACCCCGGTCGCGATCAGCACAGCGTCGTGCTTGCCGCGAATGGCGTCGAAGGTCACGTCCTCGCCCACAGTGCAATTCAGCACGAACTCCACGCCGCCTTGCTCCAATTGCTCGATCCGGCGCATCACGACGGGTTTTTCGAGCTTGAAGCCGGGGATGCCATAGGTCATCAGCCCGCCCGCGCGATCATAACGGTCGTAGACGGTCACCTGCACACCTGCACGGCGCAACACATCCGCTGCCGCGAGCCCGCCCGGACCAGCGCCGATGATTCCCACGGATTCCGTGCGCTCAGTGGCAGGCACGATGGGCTTGACCCAGCCCTGCTCCCAGGCCGTGTCCGTGATGTATTTTTCCACGGAGCCGATGGTGACGGTGCCATGACCGGATTGCTCGATCACGCAATTGCCTTCGCAGAGCCGGTCCTGCGGACAGATGCGCCCGCAGATTTCGGGGAAAGTATTGGTGGCCTGCGACAGTTCATAGGCTTCCTGCAACCGTCCCGAGGCCGTCATCAGAAGCCAGTCGGGGATATTGTTGTGCAGCGGGCAATGGCTCTGGCAATAGGGCACACCGCATTGACTGCAGCGCCCCGCCTGCTCCGTGGCCTTCTCGTCGGAATATTCGCCGTAAATCTCGGCAAAATCCTCGGCCCGCAGGTTTGGCGGACGCTTCTCGGGCATTTCACGTTCGAGCTTGACGAAACGGAGCATGGGCTGCTTGGCCATCGGCTGATCCTCCAGTGATTTGCTTCGTTCTATAACGTCACATCAGGCATGAAAAGTCACAATGACTGACCCATTTCGATAAAAATCGCGCCTCAAGGGCATTTTATGCGCCCGCTCAGTCAAAAATATGACAGTACAACTGTCATATTTTCCAGATTCCCTTATCAAAGCAGAGCGATTAGGTTGCGCGCGACTCAAAAGGCTATTCATGACCCTGTTCCACATCTTCCTGCTCGCCATAATTCAAGGCGTGACCGAATTCCTGCCCGTCTCCTCTTCAGGCCACCTGATCCTGCTGCCAGCGCTGACCCCGCTCGAAGATCAGGGGCTTGCGCTTGATGTGGCGGTCCATATCGGCACGCTTTTCGCAGTCTGCTGGTATTTCCGTGCCGATGTCGGGATTGCGGCGCGTGGCATCCCCGAACTCTTGCGTGGGCGGATCGAGACACAGGGCGGCTTTCTCGCGCTTTGCCTGCTGATTGCCACGATCCCGGTGATGATCCTCGGGCTTATCTTCAAGATCACTGGCCTGATGGAGATGATGCGTTCTATCGCCTTGATCGGCTGGATGATGATCATCTTCGGCATCGTGCTCTATCTAACCGACCGCATGGGCGGACAGGCTCGCACGGCCGCGGGATGGACGCTGAAACACGCGCTTTATCTGGGCCTGTGGCAAGCGATCGCGCTGATCCCCGGCACATCGCGTTCGGGCATCGTCATCACAGGTGCGCGCGCTCTGGGATATGCGCGCCATGATGCGGCGAAACTGTCGATGCTCATGTCGATCCCCACGATCGTCGCCTCAGGCGCGCTGATGACCTTCGATGTGGTGCGCGTCGCGGATTGGGACGTTGCCCGCGATGGCGCCATCGCCGCGCTGATTTCCTTCTTCGCAGCATGGGCCGCGCTGGTCTTCATGATGAAGCTGCTGCGCTCGGTCAGCTTCACGCCCTATGTCATCTACCGCTTGTGCCTTGGCAGCATCCTTCTCTTCATCGCCTATAGCTGAGGCATTTTCTTGCCAGAAATACTCAAACGCGCGGCTTCACCGAAGCCGTGACGTAATTCACCGAGAGATCCCGCTCGGAAATCGACCAGCTCCATGTCAGCTTGTTGAAGACAAATCCCTTGCGATCCACTGGCTCCAGCCCCGCCTGACGCAACAGATCGTACAACTCGTCAGGGGTGATGAATTTCGACCATTCATGCGTGCCCTTGGGCAGCCAGCGCATGACATATTCCGCGCCGATGATCGCCATCAGGTAGCTCTTGGGATTGCGGTTGAGCGTCGAGCAGACCATCAGCCCGCCGGGCCGCAACAGCGCCTGACAGGCGCTCAGATAGGCCAGCGGGTCGGCCACATGTTCGACCACTTCCATATTCAGCACCACGTCGAACTGCTCCCCCGCCGCCGCGAGATCCTCGGCGCTCGTGTGGCGATAGTCGATCTGCAAGCCCTCTTGCGCTGCATGAACCTGCGCCACCGGGATATTGCGCGCCGCCGCATCCGCGCCGACAACCTCGGCCCCAAGCCGCGCCATGGGCTCCGACAAAAGCCCGCCCCCGCAGCCGATATCCAGAAGCCGCAGCCCGTCAAACGGGCGGGCCTGCGCCAGATCGCGGTCGAATTCCGCGGCGATCTGACGCGTGATATAGTCCAGACGGCAGGGATTGAGCATATGCAGCGGCTTGAACTTGCCGTTGGGGTCCCACCATTCTGCGGCCATGGCCTCGAATTTGGCGACTTCGGCGGGATCAATTGTCGTTGCGCGCATCATTCCTCCGGGGTTTTGATCATCTCGCCCATGGCGGGATCGGTTATCTCGCTATATAGTCCGGGGATGGACAAGTCAGCAGGACATGACAACGCAGCGTCGGGGCTCTACCCGATTGCCGAGCCTTTCGACCAGCGCGTGCTCGATATGGGCGACGGGCACCGCATCTATGTCGAGCAGGCGGGCCATCCTGATGGCATCCCCGTCGTGGTGCTGCATGGCGGTCCGGGCGGCGGATGCAGCCCGACGATGCGGCGTTTCTTCGACCCCAAGACCTACCGCGTGATCCTGTTCGACCAGCGCGGCTGCGGGCGCTCCAAACCCGCCGCCTCGGTTGCGAATAACACCACCGCACATCTGATCGCCGATATCGAGCGCATCCGCGCAGAGCTGGGCATCGCGCGCTGGATGGTTTTCGGCGGCAGTTGGGGGGCCACGCTGTCGCTCGCCTATGCACAGGCCCATCCCGAACGCGTGGCTTATCTGATCCTGCGCGGCGTCTTCATGGGCACGCAGGCCGAGCTTGACTGGTTCTATGGCGGTGGCGCGGCACGGTTCTTCCCCGAGATCTGGGCGCAATTCATCCGGCCCGTGCCCGAGGACGAGCATGGCGATCTGATCGCGGCCTATGCCAAACGGCTCTTTTCGGGCAATGCGCATGAAGAGAACCGATTCGCGCGCACATGGGCGCGCTGGGAAAATGCGCTGGCCTCCATCGAGACGCGCGGTCTGGGCCTCGGCGATGCGCCGACAGATTACGCCCGCGCCTTCGCCCGGCTGGAGAATCACTATTTCGCCAATGGCTGTTTTCTGGGCGAGGACGGCGCGCTGATGCGGGGGCTGTCGCGGATGCGCGATGTGCCGGGCACCATCGTGCAAGGGCGCTTCGACATGATCTGCCCGCCACAAACGGCCTGGGATCTGCACAATGCCTGGGGGCGGTCACGGCTGGAACTCGTGCCTGTCGCGGGACATGCGCTCTCGGAGCCGGGGATCAGCGCGGAACTTCTGCGGGTGATGAACCATCTGCGCCGCGATACGCAAAGGCTCGGCCTCTAGCGGATCGCTCTTGCAATCGCGCGGCGAGTTGCCTATATGCCCTGCAACAGCGGCGCTTGGATGACAGGCTCCACCGGAAATCACAACGGGCCGCGTGGCCCGTTTTTTTGTGTCTGCCCGAGGGGGAGAAGATGAGCGATCTGATCGCCAAGACATCCATCGACCAGCGTTTGGCCCAGATCGTGACCCCGGTCATCGAAGGTCTGGGATTCGAGCTGGTGCGCCTGCGCCTGATGGCGGGCAATACGCGCACCTTGCAGATCATGGCCGACCGGCCCAATGGCGGGATCGAAGTGCAGGATTGCGCTGACATCTCGACGGCTGTTTCTGCTGTGCTCGATGTCGAAGACCCGCTCGAAGACGCCTACACGCTGGAAGTCTCCAGCCCCGGCATCGACCGCCCCCTGACCCGGCTCAAGGATTTCGCAGCATGGGAAGGCTATGAAGCGCGGATCGAGACCACCGAGTTGATCGACGGTCGGCGGCGCTTCAAGGGCATGCTGGCAGGCGTCGAGGGCGACGAAGTGCTCATCGAGATCGAGGATCAGGGCGAAGCCGTCACCATCGGGCTGCAATTCGACTGGCTGTCGGATGCAAAGCTGGTGCTGACCGACGAGCTGATCGCCGAGATGCTGCGCGCGCGCAAGGATAGCGGCGCGATTGACGAAGCCGAATTCGACGAGATCGAAACCGAGACTGAAACCGATACCGACGACGACGCGGCCCCCGCGACCCATCAGAAGGACTGAGACATGGCCATTACCTCTGCCAATCAGCTCGAATTGCTGCAAACAGCCGAAGCGGTTGCCCGCGAGAAGATGATCGACCCCGATCTGGTGATTCAGGCGATGGAAGACAGCCTCGCGCGCGCGGCCAAGTCGCGCTACGGGGCCGATATGGACATCCGCGTGAGCATCGACCGCAAGACGGGCGTTGCGGATTTCACCCGCGTGCGCACCGTCGTCGCGGATGAAGAGCTGGAAAACTACCATGCTGAACTGACGGTCGAGCAGGCCGCGCCCTATCTTGACGACCCCAAGATCGGCGATGAGATCATCGACAAGGTGCCGCCCGTCGAACTGGGCCGGATCGCTGCGCAATCGGCCAAGCAGGTGATCCTGCAGCGCGTGCGCGAGGCCGAGCGCGACCGGCAATACGAGGAATTCAAGGACCGCGCGCAGACGATCCTCAACGGTGTCGTCAAACGCGAGGAATACGGCAATATCATCGTCGATATCGGGCGCGGCGAAGCTGTGTTGCGGCGCAACGAGAAGATTGGCCGCGAAAGCTACCGCAACGGCGACCGCATCCGGTGCTATGTCAAGGATGTGCGCCGCGAAGCGCGCGGGCCGCAGATCTTCCTGTCGCGCACGGCACCGGAATTCATGGCCGAACTGTTCAAGATGGAAGTGCCCGAGATTTACGATGGCATCATCGAGATCAAGGCCGTCGCCCGCGACCCCGGCTCGCGCGCCAAGATCGGCGTGATCAGCTATGACAACTCGATTGACCCCGTGGGCGCTTGCGTGGGCATGCGCGGCAGCCGCGTGCAGGCGGTCGTCAACGAATTGCAGGGTGAGAAAATCGACATCATCCCCTGGACCGAGGATCAGGCCACTTTCCTCGTGAACGCCCTGCAACCCGCCGAGGTGAGCAAGGTCGTGATCGACGAGGAAGCGGGCAAGATCGAAGTCGTGGTGCCCGATGAGCAGCTCTCGCTCGCTATCGGGCGGCGCGGGCAGAACGTGCGGCTCGCCAGCCAGCTCACAGGGCTCGATATCGACATCCTGACCGAATCGGAAGAATCGGCGCGGCGTCAGGCGGAATTCGCCGAGCGCACCAAACTGTTCATGGATGAGCTGGATATCGACGAGATGATGGCGCAGCTTCTGGTCGCGGAGGAATTCACCGCGCTTGAGGAAGTCGCCTATGTCGATCTCGACGAATTGCTGACCATTGACGGGTTCGACGAAGAGACTGCGACCGAGTTGCAGACCCGCGCGCGTGAGCGGCTCGAAGCGATCGCCACCGCCGCGCTGGAAAACGCCCGTGCGCTGGGGGCAGAGGACAGCCTGATCTCCTTTGACGGGCTCTCACCGCAGATGGTCGAGGCTTTGGCCAAGGACGGCATCAAGACGCTTGAGGATTTCGCGACCTGCGCGGATTGGGAACTTGCGGGCGGCTGGACCACGGTGGACGGGCAGCGCATCAAGGATGATGGCTTGCTGGAACCTTTCGATGTGAGCCTTGAGGAAGCCCAGACGCTGGTCATGACCGCGCGGGTGAGCCTTGGCTGGGTCGATCCGAGCGAGCTGGAAACCGCAGAGGAAGACGCGGACGCGGATATGGCCGAGGAAGAAACCGAGGACGCGGCCCGCTGAGAGGATTTGGGAGCGCAGACATGGCGCGCGGCGGCAAAGCCAGGGAACAGGATGGCCCGGAACGGCGTTGCATCGTCTCCGGGAAATCGGGGGACGCGCGCGCATTGATCCGCTTCGTCCTCGGGCCAGATGCGCAGATCGTGCCGGACCTGGCCGGGCGCTTGCCGGGCCGGGGAATCTGGGTCTCGGCGCAGCGCGATGCGCTCGACAAGGCCGCGGCGAAAAAGCTCTTCGCCCGCGCCGCGCGGCAGGCGGTCACTGTACCGCCCGCGCTGGCTGATCTGGTCGAGTCTCTGTTGTCGCGCCGGGTGATCGAATTACTGTCGCTGGCACGCAAGAGCGGGCAGGCGGTGGCAGGCTATGAGAAATGCCGCGATCTGGCGCTACGTGATGAAATGGCCGTGCTGGTGCAGGCGCATGACGGGTCTGCGCGCGGCAAGACGAAACTGCGCCCGCCCGACGGGCCGGAGAGCTACATAGGCTGTCTGAGCGCGCAGGAATTGGGTTTGGCATTCGGGCGTGAACATGTGATACATGCCGCGCTTCGTGCTGGCGGACTCGGTCAAGCTGTTGTAGAGGAAGCGGCGAGACTGCAAGGGTTGCGCTTGAATATCGGTGGATACGCCACCGGAGAGGATAAGACGGACGCATGAGCGATACTGACGGAAAGAAAACACTCGGACTGGGCGGCAAGGGCGGCCATGTGAAGCAGAGCTTCAGCCATGGGCGCACAAAATCGGTGGTTGTCGAGAAGAAGCGCAAGCGTGTCGTGGTCCCCAAGCCCGGGGCCGCACCGGCTGCGGGTGCGCAAAGCACCGCGTCCAAAGGCTCAGACCCGGCTCGCCGTCCCGCCGGGATTTCCGATGCGGAAGTTGATCGCCGCCTGAAAGCACTCGCCGCCGCAAAAGCGCGCGAGGCCGATGAGGCAGAAGCGCGCGCCCGTGAAGAGCGCGAACGCGAGGAAGAACGCCAGCGCCGCCGTGATGAAGCCGAGGCCCGCGAGCGCGAGGAGCGTGAGCGCGAAGCCGCGCTGCGCGCGAAGGAAGAGGAAGACGCGCGGCAGGCAGCCGAGGCTGAAGCCCGCGCCGCGCGCAAAGCTGCGCCCGCTGCAGAGCCAGCTGCCGCACCTGCTGCACCCGCCGCCGCGGCTGGTCCGCTGTCAGAGCGCGCCAAGACGACCGCGCCCGCAGATGCGCGCAAATCCACGAAACAGCGCGACGATGATCGCCAGTCGCGCGCCAAGCCGCGCGATGATGCCGGCGGTCGTCGTTCTGGCAAGCTGACGCTGAAGGACGCGCTATCGGGCGATGGCGGGCGGCAACGCTCCATGGCCGCGATGAAGCGCAAGCAGGAACGCGCGCGCCAGAAGGCGATGGGCATGAACCAGACGCGCGAGAAGGTCGTGCGCGAGGTGCAACTGCCCGAGACCATCGTGGTGCAGGAACTCGCCAACCGCATGGCCGAACGTGTGGCCGATGTGGTGAAATCGCTGATGAAAATGGGCGTCATGGCGACCATGAACCAGACGATTGACGCAGATACGGCGGAACTTGTGATTGATGAATTCGGCCATAAGGTCGTCCGCGTCTCGGATTCGGATGTCGAGCAGGTCATCACCCAGACCCCCGATGATGAAGCCGATCTACAATCGCGCCCGCCGATCATCACGATCATGGGCCATGTCGATCACGGCAAGACCTCGCTTCTCGACGCGATTCGCTCGACCAATGTGGTCTCCGGCGAAGCGGGCGGGATCACGCAGCATATCGGCGCTTATCAGGTCACGACCGAGAGCGGCGCGGTGCTGAGTTTCCTCGACACGCCCGGCCACGCGGCCTTCACCAGCATGCGCGCACGCGGTGCGACCGTGACGGATATCGTGGTGCTGGTCGTGGCTGCCGACGATTCGGTGATGCCGCAGACCATCGAGGCGATCAACCACGCCCGCGCCGCCAAGGTGCCGATGATCGTGGCCATCAACAAATGCGACAAGCCCGCCGCTGATCCCAACAAGGTGCGCACCGAGTTGCTGCAGCACGAAGTCGTGGTCGAAGCGATGTCCGGCGATGTGCAGGATGTCGAGGTCTCGGCCACCACGCGGCAGGGGCTGGATCAGCTTCTCGAAGCCATCGCGCTGCAGGCCGAGATTCTGGAGCTCAAGGCCAATCCCGACCGCGCCGCAATGGGCGCTGTGATCGAAGCGCAACTCGATGTGGGTCGCGGTCCCGTCGCCACAGTTCTGGTCCAGAACGGCTCCTTGCGTCAGGGCGATATTTTTGTGGTGGGCGAGCAATGGGGCAAGGTCCGCGCGCTGGTCAATGACAAGGGCGAGCGGATCAAGGAAGCAGGCCCATCGGTCCCGGTCGAAGTGCTGGGTCTCAACGGCACGCCCGAAGCGGGCGACGTGCTGAACGTGGTCGACACCGAAGCGCAGGCGCGTGAAATCGCTGAATACCGCGCGCAGGCGGCCAAGGACAAACGTGCTGCCGCCGGGGCTGCGACGACGCTCGAGCAGTTGATGGCCAAGGCCAAGGCTGACAAGGACGTGGCCGAACTGCCGGTGCTGGTCAAGGCCGATGTGCAGGGCTCTGCCGAAGCCATCGTGCAGGCGCTGGAGAAGATCGGCAATGACGAGGTGCGCGTGCGCGTGCTGCATTACGGTGTCGGCGCGATCACCGATACGGATGTGGGTCTGGCCGAAGCCTCGGGCGCGCCCATCATCGGCTTCAATGTCCGCGCCAATTCCACAGCACGCGGGTCGGCGCAGCAAAAGAGCGTGGAAATCCGTTATTACTCGATCATTTACGATCTGGTCGATGACATCAAGGCGGCGGCGTCCGGGTTGCTCTCGGCAGAAGTGCGCGAGAATTTCATCGGCTATGCCGAGATTCGCGAAGTCTTCAAAGTGTCAAATGTCGGCAAAGTGGCGGGCTGTCTTGTCACCGAAGGGGTGGCACGCCGCTCCGCCGGGGTGCGTCTGCTGCGCGACAATGTGGTGATCCACGAGGGCACGCTGAAAACGCTCAAGCGCTTCAAGGACGAAGTGAAGGAAGTGCAGTCGGGTCAGGAATGCGGCATGGCCTTCGAGAATTACGACGACATCCGCCAGGGCGATGTGATCGAGATTTTCGAGCGCGAGGAGATCGAGCGCAATCTCGCCTGATCACGCCTGTCCAGGTGACACAAAGGGGCCGGAAGGCCCCTTTTTCACAGGCCGTGGCGGGCTGTTGTGCTTGACGCGCCCTGCCCCGCCCGCCATACCGCGCCCGCTGCAATCCGGAGTGCCCCATGACCCGCCCCCCTACGCCTGCTCTGGGCCGTAACTTCTACGGTCGCATCAAGGGCAAGCCGCTCAGAGACACCCAGAAGGCGCATCTGCGCGCGGGCCTCGACGCGCTCCGCCTGCCCGGTGTGAGCGTGGAGGAGAACCCGTCCCGCGCTATGATCGACCCTGCCCGGATTTTCGACGATGCGCGCCCGCTCTGGTTGGAAGTGGGCTTCGGCGGGGGTGAGCATCTGGTCCACCAATGCCAGTTGAACCCTGATCTCGGGTTTATCGGCTGCGAGCCCTATATCAACGGGGTCGCGATGCTGATGGGCAAGATCAACCGCGCCGGGGTCAGCAATCTGCGCATTCACCCTTGGGATGTGCGCGAATTGTTCGATGTGCTGCCGGATCAATGCCTGGAGCGCGCTTTCCTGCTCTATCCCGACCCTTGGCCCAAAGCGCGCCACCACCGCCGCCGCTTCGTGACGCCTGAGCATCTCGACCCGCTGGCCCGTGTTCTGAAACCCGGCGCGATCTTTCGCGTGGCGACCGATATCCCCGATTACGTGCGCCAGACGATGGAAGAAGTCCCGCCCGCAGGGTTTGATTGCCTGACCCCCGCCCCGGCAGATTGGGCGGAGCCGTGGCAGGACTGGCTCTCGACCCGCTATGAGCAAAAGGCCCTGCGCGAAGGTCGCAGGCCCCATTACCTCACCTTCCAGCGCAACGCACAGCCTGCGCGCGAAACCATAGAAAACGTTTCGCGTCATGGAAGTGATACATTTCCTACATCGGACTGACATGAAACTTGCCTAACCCGTGGCGTAGGGCGCGCGAGTTGCGCCTGCCATCCAGCCTTGGGGAGCAAGATGATGAAAGACTACGAGCACGATTATCCGGATTACACACAGAGCCCGGATTGGGAACATGGCGACGAACTGCCATCGAATCAGTCGCAGAACCGGACCTTTTACGATGTGGTCGAAGCGCGGGCCTCACGCCGCGGCTTTCTGATGGGCGGCCTCGCAGCGGCCATCACGGGCATGGTTGGCCTCGGCGTCTCGACGCGCGGGGGGCTGGCGGTCTCGACCTCGCCGCTTCTTGGCTTCGACCCGGTGCCTGTCAGCGAAGACGATACCATCGTCGTGCCCGAAGGCTACCGGACCCAGACCCTCGCGCGATGGGGGGACGCGATCAGCGGCGACATGCCTGCCTATCACGGCTCCAACACGGGCGAAGAGCAGGGCCATCAGATCGGCCAGCATGACGGCCAGCATTTCTTCCCGATCGAGGGCGAAAGCCCCTATGAGGGGTCTTCGAGCGACGGCATCTACGTGCTCAACCACGAATATATCGAGCCGCGCTTCCTCCATGCCGACAAATACGCGGGCCAGGAGCTGAGCCGCAGCAATGTCGTCTGGCAGGATGGCACGCGCGACGATGACGAAGTTCTCAAGGAAATCAACGCGCATGGTGTGGCCGTCTTCCGCGTGCAGAAGCAGGAGAGCGGCGAGTGGGACATCATCGCCGATCCGCGCAACCGCCGCATCACGGGCAACACGCCGATGGAAATCGCAGGCCCGGTGCGTGGCTCCGAACATGTGGTGACGAAATACTCGCCTGACGGCACGCGCACGCGCGGCACGCTGAACAACTGCGCGCATGGCGTGACGCCCTGGAACACCTATCTCGCGGCGGAAGAAAACTGGGCGGGCTATTTCACCAACACCGCCGAAGACCGCCCGCGCGAACATACACGCTACGGTGTGTCGAACCGTCCCGAAGGCAATCGCTACGGCTGGCATCTCGCAGCGGGTGGTGCCGATGAATTCGCCCGTTTCGACGCGACCCCCAAGGCGGCCTCGGCGGCCGAGGATTACCGCAACGAGCCCAATGGCTTCGGCTGGATGGTCGAAATCGACCCGTTCGACCCCGAGAGCACGCCGGTCAAGCGCACCCATTTGGGCCGTTTCGCCCATGAAGGCGTCATCTTCGCCAAGGCTGAGGCGGGCAAACCCATCGTCTGCTATTCGGGCGATGATGCGCGCTTTGAGTATATCTACAAATTCGTCTCGCGTGAGGTCTATGTGCCGGGCGAAACCGATGGCGCGATCCTCGACGAAGGCACGCTCTATGTAGCCAAATTCAACGAGGACGGCACCGGCGAATGGCTGGCGCTGGCACCGGGCCGCAACGGGTTGACGGTCGAGGCAGGCTTTGCCGATCTGGCCGATATCCTCGTCAATACGCGAGCCGCAGCGGATGTGGCGGGCGCGACCAAGATGGACCGCCCGGAATGGGGCGCAGTCGATCCGGCAACGGGCGAGGTCTATTTCACGCTGACCAACAACACGCTGCGCACGCAGGCGCAGGTCGATGCGATGAACCCGCGCGCTGAAAACCAGTTCGGCCAGATCATCCGCTGGCGTGAAAACCGCGACGATCCGGCGGCAACGGGTTTCGCATGGGACCTTTTCGTGATTGCAGGCGACGTGAATTCCTCGCGCGCGTTCGATGGCTCGGCGCTGAACGAAGACAATATCTTCGCCTGCCCCGACGGCTTGTGGTTCGACGCGGACTCGCGGCTCTGGATCCAGACGGATATCGGCGAGTCGGCCATGAATCAGGGCGATCTGGAGCCGATGGGCAACAATGCCATGCTGGCCGCTGACCCGCGCACGGGGGAGATCCGGCGCTTCCTGACCGGGCCGATGGGCCAGGAAATCACCGGGGTCTGCACGACGCCCGACCAACGCACCATGTTCGTGGGCGTCCAGCATCCGGGCGCGACCACAACGCCCGAGGAATGGGCGGCAGGTCAGCTCAATTCGCATTGGCCCGATGGCAATGGCGCGATCCCGCGCTCTGCGCTGGTGGTCGTCACCCGCGAAGATGGCGGCATCATCGGGGCCTGAGGCTCTGACACATGAACGACAAGGAGCGGGCGAAAGCCCGCTCCTTTTGCGTCAGTGCGGAAGTCTCAGGCGGCCAGACCCCGCCCTTTGAGCAGCGCCTCGACACCCGGCATCCGCCCGCGAAAGGCCGTGTAAAGCGCCTCGGCCTCATCGCTGCCCCCGGCGGAGAGGATGTGGCGCTCCAGCTTGCCCGCGATGGTCGGATCGAACGGGTCGCCTGCCTCGCGAAAGGCCTCGAACGCGTCCGCATCCATGACTTCGGACCACATGTAGCTGTAATAGCCGCTGGAATACCCGTCGCCCGCGAAGACATGCGCGAAATGCGGCGTCGCGTGGCGCATGCGGATGGCGCGCGGCATGCCCAGACCGTCGAGCGCTTCGGCCTGTTTCTGCATCGGGTCACTGGGCGGTGGGCCGTCATGGAATTCCAGGTCGACCAGCGCCGAGGCCACATATTCCACTGTCGCAAAGCCCTGATCGAAATTCTGCGCGGCCAGAAGCCGGTCGAGCAGGTCCTGCGGCATTGGTTCGCCGGTTTCGACATGGCGGGCATGCTGGGCGAGGACTTCGGGCACTTCCAGCCAATGCTCGTAAAGCTGGCTTGGCAATTCGACGAAATCGCGCGCGACCGATGTGCCCGCGATCATCCCATAGGTCACATCCGACAGGATCTGATGCAGCGCATGACCGAATTCGTGAAACAGCGTGCGCGCGTCATCATAGGACAGCAGCGCAGGCGCACCCTTGGCGAAGTTGCAGATATTAACGACGATAGGCCGCACCTCGCCCCCCAGTTTGCGCTGCCCGCGCATGGTCGAGCACCACGCCCCCGACCGCTTGGAGGCCCGCGCGAAATAATCGCCGATGAACACCGCCATATGACGCCCGTCGCGCGTGACCTCCCAAGCGCGGGCATCGGGGTGATAAAGCGCCACATCCAGCGGCCGGAATTCCAGCCCGAAGAGGCGGTTCGCGCAGTCAAACGCCGCCGCGATCATCGCGTCGAGCGCCAGATAGGGCTTGAGCGCGGCCTCATCGAGATCATGCTCGGCGCGGCGCAGCTTCTCGGCATAGTAGCGCCAATCCCATGGTTCCAGCGGGCCGTCAGGGCCATCCTCATGCAGCATCGCCTCCAGCCGCGCGGCATCCGCCATCGCCTTGTCGCGCGCGGGCGTCCAGACCTGCATCAAGAGGTCGCGCACCGCCTCCGGGCTGCCCGCCATTTCGGTTTCCAGCTTGTAGCGCGCGAAATTCTCGTATCCCAGAAGCGCCGCACGTTCCGCCCGAAGCGCGAGGATTTCCGCCGCAATCGCGCGATTATCCGTCGCCCCGCCATTTTCCCCGCGCGCGACCCAGGCCGCGTAAGCGCATTCGCGCAGATCGCGGCGGTCGGAGAATTGCAGAAACGGCACGATCAGCGAACGGCTGAGCGTGATCACATGGCCGTCCTGCCCGCGCTCTTCAGCGGCGGCGCGGGCGCTCGCAATGACGAAATCGGGCAGGCCAGCAAGGTCATCAAGCGCCATCACCCAATCGCGTTCATCCGCGAGCAGGTTCTGGGTGAATTGCGTGCCCAGCGTGGCGAGCCGCGATTTGATCGCCGTCATCCGCGCGGCGTCCTCGCCTTCCAGCGCCGCGCCCGCGCGCAGGAACATGCGCCGGTAGAGCATCAGGACCCGCGCCTGTTCCGCGCTCAGGTCAAGCGCGTCGCGGCGCTCCCAAAGCGCCTCGATCCGCGCAAACAGTGCTTTGTTGTTCACGATTTCCGACGAATAGGCCGAAAGCTTGGGCAACAAGTCGCGCTGCAATGCCTCGCGCACGGGGTTGGAGTCGCTGCCCGAGAGGTTGAAGAACACCCCCGCCACGCGGTCGAGCGCCGCATCGGCCTGTTCCATCGCCTCGATCGTATTGGCGAATGTGGCGGGCGCAGGGTCGTCGGCGATAGCCTTGTAGGCCGCGCGCCCCTCAGTCATCGCTGCGTCGAAAGCCGGGGCGAAATCCGCGTCGCTGATCTGCGCGAAAGGGGGAAGCTGAAACTCGGTGCGCCATTCGGCGAGAAGCGGGTTCGTCATCTGCGGTCCTCTGCTGGG
>PXDM01000289.1 GCA_003565055.1 Paracoccaceae bacterium | reverse complement strand
TGCGGTTTGTGCTGCTTTTAGGTAAGCGTCTGTGGTGTGTTCAGCTGTTTGTGCTGAGTATAAAAGAGCGTCTATGGTGTGGGTATCTGTTTCGGCTACCTCCTCCTCCTCTATATCCCCCGTTGCCCAGAAAGTAGTGTTGTCTGATTGGTTGTTGTAGATAGTGGTGATTTCGTCGGCGGTGAGGGCGGTATCTAATATAAATGTCTCATCCATCAAGCCTTTCCAGTGGTCTAAAGCAGGGGACCCTGTTTTCTTTCCGATTAAGTTGTTTATTGTTCCTGTTCCATAATTTATATTAGCCGTTCCCACGCTAGTATCTGTCGTCTCTAAAATGCCATTGACATAGATTTTAATATGGCTATCAGCGTCTCTTACACCCACAATATGATACCAGGTATTTAAATCAGGAATAGAAGTTGACGTAACCCAATCATCTGTCCAGTTCCTTGTTCCAACTCTTACAATAAAAGACCATTTTCTTTGTTCACTGTCATCGGGACGGAGTAAATATAGATTCCAACCAGTCAATCCAGAATCTCCCCTTGTAACCACCTGGGGATATGATGTGGACTCTGGCCAAGAAGCGGGGGTTTTTACCCAAACCGAAACCATAATCTCTCCAGTTATATCCATTCCAGTATTGCCATAGGTTACATAATCATCCGACCCATCAAAGTCCTGTGCCTTGCCTATTTTTCCGTCTGCTTCTTCTGGTTCATTAGCTGCCTTTTTATCTCCATCATTTCCATTACTCGTTTCATCTTTAATCGTGCTTGTCGTTAAATCTTCCATCGTGGAATAGAACTTGTAATCGGTGCTAAACACCTTTTCCATTCCAAGAGTTGCGTGGTTGTCTGCGTAATCGTCTGCGTCTGCTTTTCCGTAATAAATATAAAAGTCCACATCTTCCGAAGTTGATATTCCGTCAGCATTAAAGTAAATAAGTCCTTTCTTGTTGTCTTTATCAAACTCTCTTACACCTCTGGCTACTTCTGTCGTGCCGTCTGCTTTGGTTATTCTTATATCTACCCCGCCCGCTTTTAAGTCTGTCCAGAAGTCATTGTATTTGGCGGCACTTAACTGACTACAATCATAAATCATCGCATAGCTATAAGCCGAAGCAACCTTTGCATTTTGAGAGGTAATCTTTATTCTTTTGGTGTAATCATTAAGCCAAGCCATTTTCTTGTTCGGTTAATTTTACTTCGTCAAATATAGGGTGGTCTTTTCTAAACGCACCAGCTAATTCAATATGTCCATCGTCAAAAACATAAGCAATTGCTTGAACATCTTTATACCCCACACTCTTTCTCCACCCTAACAAGTGAATAACCTTCTTATCTTTGCCTATGGCGATATATTCCCTTTTTCTCCATATCAACCTTTGTCCTTCTTCAATATGAAGTTTTAAAAGTTCTTTTCCATCCTGAACAAGAGCAAAAGCGGATAGTTTCTCACGGTCTATATTATTATAGCCAAAGAGACTCCCATCCGCTTGTTTGCCTAATTCTATTTTTGTGCCGTCATTGTAATAAACAACGGGTCTGATTGTATTCATATTTTTTATTGTCCCATTGTATTGAGACAAATCTATTATGTCCAACTCATTGTTGAATCGTACCTCCAATACATTGTCTCTTGTCCAGTTGATCCAGCAGAAGCTGTTGTTCCTGCGGTCATTTGGAGCTCTACAATGTGTCCGAATAATTCAGCTCCAGTTGGGTCGGTAACACTTCCTGTAACAGAGAGGGGCGATACGGATGTGTAAGTGAAAGCATCAGCGCCTCCCGTCATTTCATCTCCTGATTCTCCTGATGTTCCTGTTGCTTGAGAGTAAGTTTCTACAGCTTTCGCTTGAAGTCCAAGTCCTGTTCCTAGGTTATTTTCACCATCGGTATACCATTTGATATTGTCAATCGTTCCCGTCCCAGCACCGTCAACATAAAGCCGAGTGCTTGTTTTATAGGAATAATTAGTCCCGTCGCTTGGCACTAAAATAGGATTATTAGTTCCTGCTGTTGAGTGAGCATCTTCCGCATTCATCCGAGTATTAATGTCGGTGATATCTACCGTGTCTGGTGTTGTCCCTGTAAGTCTTCTAATTTGTACTGCCATTTTGTTTTTTTTGGTTTATAATCCGACCTTTAACTATAATTTATTGGCATTGAGCCAAGATTATAGATTCTATCTTTATTTTTATTGCCGTATCTTCGGCGCAACCTCATTTCATACTCGTCTAGCACCCCTTTATATGCGCCAGCCTGCCTCATTAATTTAGAACTTGTAAATTCAAAAGACGGGCCATAAGCTAGCATTGGACGAAAGACTCTATCTATCGTGGGTTCTTTTGTTCCCGTAGTTAGGTCTGATAAGGTAAAATGTTTAACATCTTTTGCCCCCCAGACAGTGAACGCTTTATTTGCATCAGCTTTGGGTTTTGGGAAGTGCCAAATAGATCCGTATTTTGTAGCATATCTAGGACTTGTTTCGCTGAATCTATTATCTACGGTGCTATCATCTAGAGATCCCTCGATTAAATTCCAATCTATCGGAGTGGCCCGAACCCAGGTATCGTTAACTTTCCTGTCTACCCTTGTGATATTAACCAATTGATCTGGGTAGGGATAATCCCTTTGGTCTGCCTTAAAGTCTCCATCCCAGATTGGATAATCTTCATCGTTGCAGTCGTGGTATTCGGACTCGTCTTGCGAATCAAATATCATATCGCCCATCTTGTCCAGCCAGATGTTAATATCTATCAATCTCTGGGCGCTCGTATAGCGACTTACATCCGCCCCTGTCAGTTGAGTTATTTTGTTGTTTATTTCTCCAAGTGTCATTTGTGTATTATAGCATATTTTTTAATAATAATCAATTTTTTATCAAATCTATTATCTCTTGGGGGGCAGATTCTTTAATAACAAATAATTGTTTCCCCCCATAGGGAAGGACATCGTGTTTTCCCTCTGACCAATTAAGATAAGTGTTCTTATACCATCCAATAGGTATATCGTCAGCGTGGCTAAAGTTCTGTATTTTCGCCTCTATCTTATTATCGGGCCTTGACCAAGAAAAGTGATGTATTGTGATATCTATGGGTGGCTGCCAATTTAACGGCTTATTCTCTTCAACTTTTGATGGTATCCTGCAATCATAAAATTTAACCTTTTTAGGATCCACCGCTATAATCGGCTTGTGCCCACTATTTTCTTTTATGATATAATCGTTTTTCCAATAAGTTATTATATTTTTCGTCGTATAACAGTCTTCTTTTTGTTTTGAGGATAAAAAACTTGCGTCATCTCTTTTGGGTCTTCCCAGACTTAAAACATTTAATAGTTTTTTTCTGTCTTTTAGTGTTATAAATTCGTCTGCATCTAATGTAATAACATAGTCGTAATCGTATAATCTGGTACAACCCCAATTTCTTTGCTCTTTTTCATTAATCCAATGCTGGATGATAACCTCTGCCCCCTCTTTTCGAGCTATATCTGCCGTTCCGTCGTCCTTTTGGGGCGAACCCTTCCAGGGCAAGATAGGAACTTGAACAACTATCTTATCAATAAGCCCCTTCCATTGCCTTATTGCGGCTCCGATATATTCTGCCTCATTATATGCCTGAATTAAGACTGCAACTTGCATAGTTTTTCAGCCCAAATTAAATCTTCCTCGTAATCTATGTCTGTCGCCTCCAACTTATCAACTTCTTGAATATAAGGTTTATCGCCTATTCTTCTTCCGTTTAATGCGGTTTTTCTGTTATACATAAAAAATCCAGAAGTTTCCAAATAAACAGGCTCAAGATCTTGTGTTCTTGGCGGTGCTGTTATCTCATAATTCAAGGGCTTCCCCTTATACCAGACAAAGGTGCTTTCTTTTAACGCCGTAAATGCCGAATCATACTCCCCTATTTTGCTCAAAGAGTTT
>PXDM01000195.1 GCA_003565055.1 Paracoccaceae bacterium | reverse complement strand
CGGCTCGCCCGCCATGAACATGCTGCCCGCCGAGTACCTGCGAAGCCTCTTGCCTGCCGAGGCGCTGGCGCATCTGCCGACCAAGGCTGATGTGATCGGGATCCGCCCCGAGGACATGTCGCTTGCGGCTGCGACTGAGGGCAAAATCACCCTGTCGGGTCAGCTCATGCTCCTGGAGCCCGCCGGGGCCGAGAGCCATCTGCATCTGCGGCTCGACGGGCATACGCCCACTGTCACGGCCCGCCTGCCCCATGTGCCCGATGTCGCCGAGGGCGCAGCGCTGCAGTTCAGCCTTTCGCGCGACGCGCTGCACCCGTTCGACAGCGCCAGCGGCCAGCGCGTCGCGTGAGCCTGTTTCGCAGCCCGCCGGGTCAGCCGCGCATCTACGGCCATCGCGGTGCGCGCGGGGTCTGGCCAGAAAACACCATGGCCGGTTTTGCCTATCTGCGCGATCTGGGCATAGGCGGCGTTGAGATTGACGTGCAGCTCAGTGCAGATGGTGTGCCGGTGGTGATTCATGACCCTCGGATCCCGATGCAGATCGCGCGCGATGCGCGTGGCGCATGGCTCGACGCACCGGGGCCGCGGATCATGGAACTGACCACAGCAGAGCTGATGCGCTTCGATATGGGGCGCCTGAACCCCGCGCATCCCTATGGAGCGCGCTTTCCGGAGCAGCAGCCTGTCGATGGGGCGCGCATCCCGCGCCTGTCCGAGTTCCTCGACTGGGCCGCGCAAGACCCGCAGATGGTGCTCAATATCGAGATCAAATCCTTCGCGCCCCGCGCTGACCTGAGCGCCCCGCCGCACGCCTTGGCAGAGGCCGTCGCGCATGCGCTCTCGCATCAGCGGTCGCCCAATCCCTGCCTTGTCTCCTCTTTCGACTGGCGCGTGCTCTCGGCCCTGCGCGACCTCGCTCCGCAAATCGCGCGCGGATATCTGAGCCACGCAGAACCGGGCGACGACTGCACGATCTATGCGGGCTCGCCCTGGATGGACGGGCTCGACCTTGCGGATCATGGCCAGTCTCTGCCGCGGCTGATTGCGGCGCAAGGCGCACAAGCGTGGTGCCCTTGGTTCGGGGATCTGACCAGCGACGATCTTGAGGCGGCCCATGCCCTCGGGATTGCGGTCAATGTCTGGACCGTCAATGAAACGCGTGACATCGCGGCCATGCGCGCGATGGGCGTAGATGGGGTGATCACGGATTATCCGGCGCGCTGCCTTTGAGGGCGGATAGGCCAGCCTCGACCCAAGCCCACGCTTTTTTCTGGCCTGCCGGTTGCATCTCGGGCGCCATGTCGCGTAGAGCCTGCTGAAATTCGCACGGACCCGGTGCAAGTCCGGGTGGCTCTTCCGGCCGCTGATCCGCCGGATAACCACAGAACACAGCTTGAACCCCGGTGCCGCCACCCGCGGCGCGCATTGGGCAGGACCCATGATCATGATCTCACTCACAGCTTACCGCGAAGAATGGTTCGGCAATCCGCGCGGGGATCTGATCTCCGGGCTGGTCGTTGCGCTCGCACTGATCCCCGAGGCGATTGCTTTCTCCATCATCGCCGGGGTGGATCCGAAAGTGGGTCTCTATGCAAGCTTCTCCATCGCTGTGCTGATCGCCTTCACGGGCGGCAGACCGGGCATGATCTCGGCCGCAACAGCGGCGACAGCCGTGCTCATGGTCACGCTGGTGCGCGATTACGGGCTGGAATATCTGCTTGCGGCCACTGTGCTCGCCGGAATTCTGCAAATCGGCGCAGGGGTGCTGAAACTGGGCTTCGTCATGCGCTATGTGTCGAAATCCGTGATGACCGGATTCGTCAATGCGCTCGCGATCCTGATCTTTCTGGCGCAGTTGCCGGAGCTTGACCCGCGCGACGTGTCATGGATCACCTATGTCATGGTTGCTGCGGGTCTGGGCATCATCTATGGCCTGCCGATGCTGACAAAGGCCATTCCTTCGCCTCTGGTGACGATTGTGGTGCTGACCATCGTCGCGATCGCGCTCGGGCTCGATGTGCGCACAGTAGGCGATATGGGGGAATTGCCGGATACGCTGCCCATGTTCCTCGTCCCAGACATTCCGCTGAGCTTCGAGACGCTCATGATCATCCTGCCCAATTCGGTGGCCATCGCCGTCGTCGGCCTGCTTGAGAGCCTGATGACCCAAAATATCGTCGATGACCTGACCGACACGCGCTCGGACCGCAATCAGGAATGTATCGGTCAGGGAATCTCCAACACCTGCACGGGGTTTATCGGCGGGATGGCAGGCTGTGCTATGATCGGGCAGTCGATGATCAACGTGAAATCCGGCGGGCGTGGGCGGCTGTCGTGCTTTGCTGCCGGTGTCTATCTGCTGTTCCTGATCCTCGTGCTGGGTGATCTGGTCAAACAAATCCCGATGCCCGCGCTTGTCGCCGTGATGATCATGGTCTCCATCGGGACATTCTCATGGTCCTCGATCACAGCGCTTCGGGTTCATCCGCGGTCAAGCTCGGTCGTGATGATCGCGACCGTCGTGACTGTGGTCTACACGCATAATCTCGCGATTGGTGTCCTTGTGGGCGTCCTGCTCTCGGGCATTTTCTTCGCCGCCAAGATCGCGCAGCTTTTCTCGATGCGCAGCACGATTTCCGATGACGGACGTCACCGGACCTATCGCGTCGAAGGGCAACTTTTCTATGGCTCGGTCGAGGATTTCATGGAGGCATTCGACTTTCGCGAAGCGCTCGACCGTGTCACGATTGACGTGAGCCGCGCGCATATCTGGGATATTTCCTCGGTTCAGGCGCTGGACATGGCGATCCTGAAATTCCGCCGCGATGGCGCAGAGGTCGAGGTCATCGGCATGAACGCCGCCACAGAGACCATCGTCGACAAGCTTGCCGTTCACGACAAGCCGGGCGCGATGGACAAGCTGATCTCGCATTGACAGGGGAAACGAAATGACGGAGCAGACAGACAAGATCGTGGCCCTCGTCGATGGGTCTGACTATGCCGCAAGCCTTTGCAACCATGCCGCCTGGATCGCGCAGCGCACAGGCGCGGCGGTCGAACTGGTCCATATCCTCGACCAGCGGAATGCGCCGCAGACCCGCGATCTTTCAGGGACGATCGCCCTGGGCGCGCGCAGCGCGTTGCTGAATGAACTGGCCGAACTCGACGCGCAGCGTGCCAAACTGATCACCCAACGCGGGCGCGCGATCCTCGATGATGCGCGCAGCCTTCTGGAAAAAGCAGGCGTGAGCGCGATCAGCACGCGCCTTCTGCAAGGCGATATCGTGGAACTCTTGCAAGACATCGAAACAGAGGCGCGGGTGATCATGATCGGCAAACGCGGCGAGGGCGCGGATTTCGCGAAAGGGCATCTGGGCTCGAACCTGGAGCGTATTGTCCGCGCCTGCACCAAGCCGGTTTTTGTTGCATCACGCGCCTTCAAACCCATCGAGAGGGTCCTTCTGGCCTATGATGGCGGGGCTTCGTCCAGAAAGGTCGTCGATCACATTGCACGCAGCCCGCTTTTTCGGGGGTTGCACCTGCATCTCGTGACTGTGGGCAGACCGAATGACGCGCCCGAACGCGGGCTCGAAGATGCCAAGGCCTGTCTGAGCGCTGCTGGTCTCGCGGTCGAGGCGTCCCTTCTGCCTGGCCAGCCCGACACCGCGCTGCGCAAACTCGCCGATGACGGAGAGGCCGACATGCTGGTCATGGGCGCTTACGGCCACTCGCGCCTGCGCCAGATGATCATCGGCTCGACGACGAATGAAATGATCCGGGCCTGCAGACTGCCTGTTGTCTTGCTGCGCTGAACCGGCCTAGACCTGCAAGTGACGCAGACCTTGTGTCACATCCGTCCGCAGGGCCAGCCGCAAGGCCGCATCATCGCCTGCGCGCAACGCCTCGATGATCAGTCGGTGATGCGGCGGGGCGG
>PXDM01000528.1 GCA_003565055.1 Paracoccaceae bacterium | reverse complement strand
GCCATCGAGATCGGCACACCCTATCTGCATAGCGACTTGCACAACCCCGACCTCGATCTGATCCCGGCAGGCCCGACCATCTCCGAAGGCCAGGATGTCGATCTGCAACTCGACCGCGTGCGCGCGGCGCGACCCGATCTGACCGTCTGCGGCCTCGGCCTCGCCAACCCGCTGGAGGCCGAGGGGCTCAGCACCAAATGGGCGATCGAGCTGGTCTTCACACCTGTGCATTTCTACGAACAAGCCGGTGATCTCGCGGCCCTTTTCGCGCGCCCCCTGCGCCGCCGCGATTTGCTCAGCCGTCAGCACCCCAACCGGCTGGAGGCTGCAGAATGACCCTCCCCATTTTCTTGCCAGAAATACTCAAAAAAGGACGCAAGCCATGAAGCTCGCCGTCTGGACCTATGAAGGCCCCCCGCATGTCGGCGCGATGCGCGTTGCCACTGCGATGCGCGATCTGCATATGGTGCTGCACGCGCCGCAGGGCGACACGTATGCGGATCTTCTCTTCACCATGATCGAGCGGCGCAATCACCGCCCGCCTGTCAGCTATACCACCTTTCAAGCCCGCGATCTCGGCGCGGACACTGCCGGGCTTTTCATGCAATCGGCGCGCGACGCCCATGCGCGTTTCCAGCCCCAAGCGCTTCTGGTCGCGGCCTCCTGCACAGCGGAGCTTATTCAGGACGACCCCGGTGGTCTGGCGGAAACCATGGGCCTGCCGGTCCCGGTCATCCCGCTGGAGTTGCCAAGCTATCAGCGCAAGGAAAATTTCGGCTGCGACGAGGCGTTTTTGCAACTCTGCCGCGCGCTCGCCAAGCCAATGGCGCGCACAGAGCGTGTGACCTGCAACATCCTCGGACCCACCGCGCTCGGCTTTCGTCACCGCGATGATCTGGCCGAAATCACCGGGCTTCTCTCCGAGATGGGCATCGAAGTCAATGTCGCGGCCCCCATGGGCGCAAGCCCCACCGACATCACCCGCATGGGGGCTGCGCATTTCAACGTGCTCCTCTACCCAGAGACCGCCGAATCCGCTGCCCGCTGGTGCGAGAAGGAACTCGGCCAGCCCTTCACCAAGACCATCCCCATCGGCGCCCACGCGACCCGCGAATTCATCAACGAGGTCCGCACACTCTCGGGCAGCACGCTTGAGGTCGACGAATCCCGCCTGCGCCAGCCCTGGTGGGCGGCGAGCGTGGACTCGACCTACCTGACTGGCAAGCGGGTCTTCCTCTTCGGCGACGGCACCCATGTCATGGCGGCCGCGAAAGTCGCGCGCGACGAGATGGGGTTCGAGGTCTGCGGCATGGGCTGCTACAACCGCGAACAGGCCCGCCCCCTGCGGGCGCTCGCCCGCGAATTCGGCCTCGAAGCGCTGATCACCGACGATTATCTCGAAGTCGAGGCCGCCATCGAGCAGACTGCGCCCGAGATGATCCTCGGCACCCAGATGGAGCGCCATATCGGCAAGCGGCTGGGCATCCCCTGCGCGGTCATCTCCGCGCCCGTCCATGTGCAGGACTTCCCCGCCCGCTACTCCCCGCAAATGGGCTTCGAGGGCGCGAATGTGCTCTTTGACACATGGGTGCATCCGCTGGTCATGGGACTCGAAGAACACCTGCTGACCATGTTCCGCGAGGATTTCGAATTCCACGATGCGGCTGGCCCCTCCCACCACGGTGGCAAGGCCCAACCCCTGCCCCAGAGCGCGACCGTCCCGAATGGGACCGCGGCGGAAGGGGGCTCGATGCCCCCGCCCGCCGCTTCACCGCCCGCCGCTCTGCCGTCGCTCGACAATATCCTGTGGCTGACCTGCGCCGAGCGTGAACTCAAGAAGATCCCCTTCTTCGTGCGCGGCAAGGCGCGGCGCAACACCGAGAAATTCGCCGTCGAAAAAGGTCTCCACGAGATCTCGGTCGACACACTCTACGAGGCCAAGGCCCATTATGCTCGATAGTCAGCACATAAACCCTGCGCCCTACCGCTTCGTGGTCGTCACCCTCGACGCCCATGCCGCAGGCCCTGCGACCCGTGTCCTGCCGCGCCTGCGCGCCGATTTTCCGGGGCTTGAGGTCTCGATCCATGCCGCTGCCGAATGGGCCGAAAACCCTGCCGCGCTGGCCGAGGCCAAAGCCGCGATCAACGCCGCTGATATCGTTGTCGCCAATCTTCTCTTCATCGAAGAGCATGTGCTCGCCTGCCTGCCCGAGATGCAGGCCGCGCGCGCCCGCTGCGATGCCTTTGTGGGCGTCATTTCCGACCCGCAGATCGTCCGGCTGACAAGGATGGGCGATCTCGACATGGCAAAGCCCGCAACGGGCATTGCCAAGATCATGAAGAAACTGCGCGGTGGTGGCGACAAATCCAAGCCCGCCTCGGGCGCCAAGCAGATGAGCATGCTGCGCCGCCTGCCCAAGATTCTGCGCTTCATCCCCGGCAAGGCGCAGGATCTGCGCGCCTGGTTCCTGTCGATGCAATATTGGCTCGGGGGCTCGGACGACAATATCGAATCGATGATGCGCTTCCTGATCGGGCGCTATTCGGGTCGCAGCGACTGGGCCGAGGTCAAGGCCGCAGCCCCCATCGACTACCCGGAAGTCGGCCTTTATCACCCCGACTTGCCTGAGCGCATCACCACGGACCCTGCCGAACTGCCGCGCCCGGCAAACAGCGTGGGCACGGTCGGCGTGCTGCTGATGCGCTCCTATGTGCTGGCCAATGACACCGCGCATTACGACAGCGTGATCCGCGCGCTGGAGGCCAAGGGCCTGAGCGTCCGCGCCGCTTTCGCAGGCGGTCTCGACGGTCGCCCGGCGATTGACGCCTATTTCACGGGCCAGATCGACACGCTCCTGTCGCTGACCGGCTTCAGCCTTGTCGGTGGCCCGGCCTATAATGACAGCCCCGCTGCAGTCGCGACGCTGAGCGCGCTCAATGTGCCCTATCTCGTGGCCCACCCGCTGGAATTCCAGACGCTGGGGCAATGGGCGGGATCCGGCACCGGCCTCGGGCCGGTTGAGACGACGATGCTGATCGCCCTGCCCGAGATCGACGGCGCGACCTGCCCCACGGTTTTCGCAGGCCGTCACGGTGCCGAGAAATGCACAGGCTGCCAGCATAAATGCCATGTCCAGACCGGATCGCGCGAGATGGCGCCCTGCCATGAGCGGATCGTGTCGCTGACCGAGAAAACTCTGCGCATGGTGCAACTGCGGCGCAAGGCGAATTTCGACAAGAAGATCGGCATTGTGCTCTTCGGCTTCCCGCCCAATGCGGGCGCGGTGGGCACTGCGGCCTATCTCGATGTGTTCGAGAGCCTGTTCAACACGCTGCACCGGCTCGCTGCGGAAGGCTATGACATCACGCCGCCCGAAACCTCCGACGCGCTGCGCGAAGCCGTGCTCAAGGGCAATGCTGCGCGTTACGGGCAGGATGCCAATGTCGCGGCCCATGTCAGCGCCGAGGAGATGGTGGCCAATTGCCCGCCGCTCCAGGCGATTGAATCGGTCTGGGGGCCTGCACCGGGACGCGTGCAATCCGACGGGCGCGGGGTGTTCATCCTTGGTGCGGAATTCGGCAAGGTCTTTGTCGGCGTCCAGCCCACCTTCGGCTATGAGGGCGATCCGATGCGCCTTCTCTTCGAGCGGGGTTTCGCGCCAACGCATGCGTTCACGCAATTCTATCTCTGGCTGCGCAACACCTTCCGCGCCGATGCTGTGCTGCATTTCGGCATGCATGGCGCGCTCGAATTCATGCCTGGCAAACAGGCGGGGCTGGGCGCGCGCGACTGGCCCGACCGGCTGATCGGCGAGATGCCGAATATCTACCTTTATGCCGCGAATAACCCGTCTGAGGCCTCGCTCGCCAAGCGCCGCTCGGGCGCTGTGACGATCACGCATCTGCCCCCGCCTGTCGCGCAGGCCGGGCTCTACAAGGG
>PXDM01000264.1 GCA_003565055.1 Paracoccaceae bacterium | reverse complement strand
TCGATGATCTGCAACGCCTCTTCGTTCAGCAGTTCCAGATTCGGGATGTTGCGCTCGATGAAGCGCGCGGTCTCGATGCTGACGGCCGTGCGCGCCGCGCGCCGGGCCGCGCCGCCCCCGCCGCCGCGGCTGCGCCGATTGCCTGATGCTTGCGCCATATCCATCGCGGGGTCCGACATCCTGGGGCTCCTGATTGCTCGGCCAAACGCCTGTTTTCTGCCTGTGTGATACGCGTCCCACCTGTCGCAATCTGGCCAGTTTGCGGCGTAATCGGCTGCAAAGCGACATCGCACCGCGCCCGCAGCGGCTGGACATGAGCGGCAACTGGGCTTACCTGCCGACAGACCAAGGGGCAGTTTTCGCTTGCTATCGCGTGGCAGACCCCCATATGCACTCCCCGTCCGCCAAAGGGCGCTGTCAGAAGATCGGAGCCTTGCCATGCTCGACATGCCCGCCATTCGCCATGACCTCTCCGGGGTTTATGATCTGGCGCCTAACCCCGCGCTTGCGGCCTCGATGCAGGCTGAATATGCGCGCATGTCGCGCGTCGTATCGCCTGCCGATTGGGCGATCCATGCGCCTTATGTGGCCGCGATCAACGCGCTGAAGCGCGAACGCAATGCCGCGATCCTCGCGCATAACTACATGACGCCCGAGATCTTCCACGGCATCGCCGATGTGGTGGGTGACAGCCTGCAACTCGCCATTGAAGCCACCCGGACCGAGGCCGATGTGATCGTGCAATGCGGTGTGCATTTCATGGCCGAGACCTCGAAAATCCTCAACCCGGCCAAGACAGTGCTGATGCCCGACATGGGCGCGGGCTGCTCGCTCGCCGACAGCATCACCGCCGAGGGTGTGGCAGAGATGCGCGCGCGCTATCCCGATGCGCCGGTGGTGAGCTACGTCAACACCACTGCCGAGGTGAAAGCCGCATCTGACATCTGCTGCACCTCGTCCAATGCCGTGCAGATCATCCGCGCGCTGGAGGCCGAGACGATCATCATGACGCCGGATCAGTATCTGGCGCAGAATGTGGCCGCCCAGGTGCCGGAAAAGCGCATCGTCTGGTGGGAGGGCTCCTGCATCGTGCATGAGCAATACACGGCGCAGGACATCCGCGATTTCCGCGACTGGAACCCCGGCACGCGGATCATCGCCCATCCCGAATGCCCGCCCGAGGTGGTGGCCGAGGCCGATTTCTCCGGCTCGACCAAGGGCATCCTCGATTATGTCAGCGCCGAGCGGCCCGAACGCGCGATGCTCGTCACGGAATGCTCCATGGCGTCGAATATCGCGGATGCGCATCCCGAGGTCGAGTTCATCGGGCCGTGCAACATGTGCCCCTATATGAAGAAGATCACGCTCGAAAAAGTGCTCTGGTCGCTGCATACGATGACCACGCAGATCGAGGTCGCGCCTGATGTGGCCGACCGCGCGCGCCTTGCGGTGCAGCGCATGATCGACCTCTCGGCTGCGAAAGCCTGAGCGGGTGACGACGACCGACCGTGTGGTGATCGTGGGCGCGGGTCTGGGCGGGCTCTATGCGGCCCTCAGCCTTGCGCCGCGCCCGGTTCTGGTGATTTCGCCCGAGACGTTGGGCGAAGGCGCGTCCTCGGCCTGGGCGCAAGGCGGGGTCGCCGCCGCCATGGGCGCGGGCGACAGCGCAGAGGCGCATGCAAGCGACACGATTGCCGCCGGGGCAGGGACGGTTGACGCGAAGATCGCGGCACTGGTGACGCAAGCTGCGCGCGGCCATATTCACAATCTCACGGCACAGGGCATGCCTTTCGACCGCGATGCGGCGGGCGAATACACGCTCAACCATGAAGCCGCGCATTCGCGCCCCCGCGTGGTGCGGGTCAAAGGCGATCAGGCGGGCCGCAAGATCATGGAAACCCTGATCGCGGCAGTCCGCGCGGCCCCTTCGGTGCAGGTGATGGAGCGCGTGGTCGCGCAAGGGTTGCTGGTCGAGGGCGGGCGCGTCTGCGGCGTGGAGCTTGCGCAGATCGACGGCGAGGGCATTTCGCGCAGCGTGGCACTCCGCGCGCCTGCGGTCTTGCTCGCGGGGGGCGGCTCGGGCGGGCTTTATGCGCTCACGACCAACCCGCCGCGCATTCGCGGGCAGGTGATGGGGCTTGCCGCGCGCGCGGGCGCTGTGATGGCGGATATGGAATTCGTGCAGTTTCACCCGACTGCGATGGATGTGGGGCTAGACCCTGCGCCGCTGGCCACGGAAGCGCTGCGCGGCGAAGGCGCGCGGCTGGTCAACGCGGATGGCGTGTTCTTCATGGAGGCCGAGCATCCGCGCGCCGATCTCGCCCCGCGCGACATCGTGGCGCGGGCGGTGTTTGCACAGACGCAGGCGGGCAAGCGGCCCATGCTCGACACGCGCGCGGCCTTGGGCGCGGCGATCCATGACCGCTTCCCGGCCGTGAGTGCCGCTTGCCGCAAAGCCGGGATCGACCCAGCGCATGCGCCGATCCCGGTGGCGGCTGCCGCGCATTACCATATGGGCGGAGTAGCCACGGATGCTGCAGGGCGTGCCTCGTTGCCGGGGCTTTGGGTCTGCGGCGAGGCGGCCTCCACGGGTCTGCATGGCGCGAACCGGCTGGCCTCGAACGGGGTTCTGGAGGCGCTGGTTTTCGCGCAGCGCGCGGCGCAGGACATGGCGGCAGAGCTTCCCGCTGGGGGGGATAGGGCTGCGCCCGTGACGCTTGCTTTCGCGCCGGGTGGCGTGGGGCTCGATATGCGCGCGGTCGCCAAGCTGCGGCAGGTCATGACGGCGCATGTCGGTGTGCGGCGCACGGGCACGGGGCTCGCGCAGGCGCTCACTGAGATCGACGCGCTGGAAGCGGCCCATACCGACTGCGCCGATTTCGCCAATATGTGCGCAACCGCCCGGCTGATCGCCACGGCGGCCCTGCTGCGCCGCGAAAGCCGGGGCGCGCATTGGCGCGATGATTTCCCTCTCACGGACCCGGATCTGGCGCAGCGCTCGACGTTGACGCTGGCCGAGGCCCGCCTGTTCCCGCTGGAGACCGCATGACACGCACCGCCCTGCCAGACCTGCTGATCGAGCCCTTGGTGCGCGCCGCACTGATCGAAGACCTCGGCCCTTCGGGCGATGTGACGACCGAAGCCGTGATCGCGCCGGAACTGCGCTATGCGGCACGGCTGAATGCGCGGCAGGCAGGCGTGATTTCGGGCGCGCAACTGGCCGCGATGGCCTTCCGGCTGGTCGATGCCTCGCTGCAGATCGACGTGCTGCGCAGTGACGGGGCGCAGGTCACGCCGGGCGAGACGGTGATGACCATCGCAGGCTCTGCGGCCTCGATCCTGTCGGGTGAGCGCGTGGCGCTGAATTTCATGGGGCGACTCTCGGGGATCGCCACGCTGACGGCGGCTTTCGTGGCCGAGACAGCAGGGACAGGCGCGCGGATCACCTGCACGCGCAAGACCACACCGGGGCTGCGGCTGGTCGAGAAAGCGGCAGTGCGCCATGGCGGAGGGGCGGCGCATCGCTTTTCGCTGTCCGATGCGATCCTGATCAAGGACAACCATATTGCCGCTGCCGGGGGGATCGCGTCGGTGCTGGTGCAGGCGCGCAAAGCGGCGAGCCATATGCGCCGGATCGAGATTGAAGTGGACACGCTTGCGCAGCTCGATGAGGTGCTGGCGACGGGCGGCGCGGATGTGGTGTTGCTGGATAATATGAGTACTGCGGATCTGCGCGCCGCTGTGGCGCGGGTCGCGGGGCGGCTGGTCACGGAAGCCTCGGGCAATATGCGGCTGGAGCGGATCGCGGAAGTGGCGGCGGCGGGGGTGGATTACATCTCGGTCGGTGCGCTCACGCATTCAGCGCCGGTGCTGGATCTGGGGCTCGATTTCTGAGCCGCGATCTGCGCGCCGCTTCGGCGGAGCGCGGATGCGCCCTGCCGAAGCGGCGCG
>PXDM01000379.1 GCA_003565055.1 Paracoccaceae bacterium | reverse complement strand
GGGGCGGTGGTATAGCCGGGGATCGATTCCAATTTGTCGAGCGTGCCGCCCGTATGGCCCAGACCCCGGCCCGAAATCATCGGCACGACCGCGCCGCAAACCGCCAGCGCCGGGGCCAGCATCAGCGAGACATTGTCCCCGATACCGCCTGTCGAATGCTTGTCGATCACTGGCCCGCGCACCCATTTCAGAACCGTGCCGGAATCGCGCATCGCTTCCGTCAGCGCCACACGCTCGGACAATTCCAGCCCGTTGAGCACCACCGCCATCGCGAAAGCGCCCAGCTGCGCATCGCCCAGATCGCCCGAGGTGATGCCCTGCACCAGCGCCGTGATCTCCGCCGCGCTCAAGCTCTGCTTGTCACGTTTACGCCGGATGAGTTCCTGATAGAGCATCCTGTTCTCCTGCCATATCCCATGTTCAGACTTGCCTTCCCCCGCTGCACTTGGCAAGCCTGTAGGGGCACCAGACGGGAGTTGACATGATCGCGCCGCGCATTGCCGAGAGTTTCGCCCGTCAGAGCATGATGCACAGCCTGCAGGCGCGGCTGATCGCGGCGGGCGACGGGCGCTGCGTCATCCGCGCGCCCCGGCTGGACGCGTTCGGGCAGCAACATGGCGCGGCCCATGCGGGCGTGGCCTTTTCCTTGGGCGATTCGGCGGCAGGCTATGCGGCGCTGAGCCTCTTGCCCGAGGGGCAGGAAGTCATGACGGCCGAGATCAAGATCAACCTTCTGTCGCCCGCTTTCGGCGAGGCGTTCGAGGCCGTGGGCGAGGTCATCCGTTCGGGCCGTCGGCTCAGCGTCGTGCGCTCGGAAGTCTTCGCGCTGACCGGGACTGCGCGCAAATCCATCGCCATCCTGCAAGGCACGATGATCGGGGTCTGAGGGCTGGACAAGCGCGCAGGCAGCGCCTAGCAGATTACTTCACAGATGAAGTGACAGCCCCATGCCCACACCGCCAACGCCTGCAAACTGGATCGGACTGATCGCCCTTGGCCTGATCTGGGGGGCGTCTTTTCTGGGCATCGCTGTGGCGCTTGACGGGCTTTCGCCGCTCTGGGTCGCGACAGGGCGGATCGTGATCGGGGCCGTGACGCTCTGGGGGATCGCGGTCGCGATGGGCGTGCGGCTGCGCGCCTCGGCGCAGGTGCTGGCATTCGCGGGTGGCATGGCGCTTCTGTCGAATGCGCTGCCCTTCTTCCTGCTGGGCTGGTCACAACAGCATGTGACCTCGGGCTTTGCGGGGATCACCATGGCCGCGATCCCACTATTCGTGCTGGGGCTCGCGCATCTTCTGGTCGCGGGCGAGGCCCTGACCCGGCCCAAGGCGCTGGGCTTCGCGCTGGGGCTGATCGGGGTCGGGGTGCTGATCGGCCCCGGCCTGATGGCCAGCAGCGGGTCGGAATTCGAGACCATGGCGCGGCTTGGCTGCCTTGCGGCGGCGCTGTGCTACGCGCTGGGCTCGATCGTCACCCGCCGCTGCCCGGACGTGCATCCTGTGGCCTTCGGCGTTCTGGCGCTGGTCATCGCGAGCGCCGTGATGCTGCCCATCGCGCTGATCGTGGACGGGCTGCCGCCCCTGCCCGCCGCCCGCCCGGCGCTGGCGCTTCTGTATCTGGGCGTCCTGCCCACAGGCTATGCGACGCTTCTGCTGGTCAGCATCATCCGCAGCGCCGGTCCGAGTTTTCTGTCACAGGTCAATTACCATGTGCCGGTCTGGTCGGTCCTGCTGGGCGTTCTGGTGCTGGGCGAGGACCTGCCGGGGCGGTTCATCGTGGCGCTGGCGATCATTCTGGCCGGGCTGATGCTCGCGCGGCGCAGGCAGCTTCGTTTGCGCCCGGCACTCTGATAGGCTGCAAGGCATGTGCGGCCGCTTCGCGATCACTCTGCCCAATGACGCCATGGCGCGCGCCTTCGCCGCGCAGCCTGCCAATGATCTGCCCGAGGGGCCGCGCTACAATATCTGCCCGACGCAACCCGTCGCCGTGGTCACCAGCCGCGACGGCGCGCGGCATCTCGGAGCGATGCGCTGGGGGCTGATCCCGCATTGGTACAAGAGCCCGACGGATGGTCCGCTGCTGATCAATGCCCGCGCCGAGACGCTTGCGCAGAAACCCGCTTTTGCCGAGGCCGCGCGCAAGCGGCGCTGTCTGATCCCGGCTTCGGGGTTTTTTGAGTGGACGAAGGATGCGGCAGGCCAGCGCCTGCCCTGGTTCATTGCGCCGCGCGCAGGCGGGATGCTGGCCTTTGCAGGCGTCTGGCAGGATTGGGTGCAGGGCGATCAGCGCCATGTGAGTTGCGCCATCGTGACCTGTGCGGCCAATGACGCGATGGCGCAGATCCATCACCGCATGCCTGTGATCGTGCCGCCCGAGGACTGGCCGCTCTGGCTCGGCGAGGCCGGGCATGGCGCCGCGCGCTTGATGCGGGCGGCCCCGGAAGAGGCGTTACGCTGGCATCGGGTGGACCGGGCCGTGAATTCCAACCGCGTAGAGGGGCCGGAGCTGATTGATCCGCTGGACTGAGCAGGTCCGAAGACACAGCGCGGCCTACCCGGCCCGCCGCGCGCCCCAATCCGCGCCCTGCATCTCGCGCAGGCGGCTTGCTGTGCGTTCAAACTCGAACGCCCCCGCCCCTTCGGTATAGAGCCGCTCGGGCAGGGCCGCGGCCGACGCAATCAGCCGCACCTGCGATTCATAGAGCGCGTCGATCAGGGTGACGAAACGCTTGGCCTCATTGTAATTCGACGCCGAGAGATAGGGGATGTCCTCAAGGATCAGCACCCGCAGCGCCTGAGCGATGGCCAGATAATCCCCCGGCCCCAGAGGCTGGCCGCAGAGTTCCCAGAAACTCGCGCGCCCGACCCCGTTATGCGCGGCTGGCACCACCACATCGCGGCCCTTGATCTGCAAGCGCAGCGGCTGGCCCGGATCATGGCCGGTCAACTCGTCCCAGAAGCGCGCGATCTCCCTGCGGGCAGCGGCATCGGCGGGCGTGAAATAGACCTCTGCCCCGGCGAGACGATGCTGGCGGTAGTCGGTCTCGGCCTGCAATTCATGCACCACCATGCGGTCCTTGATCATCTCGATGAAGGGCAGGAACAGCGCGCGGTTGAGCCCGTCCTTGTAGAGATCATCGGGCAGCCGGTTCGAGGTCGTCACAATCACCACCCCCGCCGCCATCAGCCGCTCGAACAAGCGCCCCACGAGCATCGCATCGGTGATGTCGGTGATCTGCATCTCGTCAAAGGCCAGCAGCCGGACATCAGCGGCCACCTTGTCGGCGACGGGCAGAAGCGCATCCTCGACCCCGCGCGCACGGGCTGCATGCAGCCCGGCATGGATTTCCTGCATGAAGGCGTGGAAATGCACGCGGCGTTTGGGCACATCGCCCACATGGGAAACGAACAGATCCATCAGCATCGACTTGCCGCGCCCGACCCCGCCCCAGAGATAGAGACAGGGCGGCGGCGCGACAGGTTTGCTGCGCCCCAGAAAGCCGCGCAGGCCGCCTGTCTTGGGCGCAGGCTGCGCCAGATAGGTCAGGATCGGCTCGAAGAGCGGCATGGCCGCGCGCTGCGCGGCATCGGGACGAAGCGCGCCGGCTTCGACCTTGGCATCGTAAATCTGTAGCAACGCGGCACTCATGCGATGCTGCTTACGCGAAAGCCACGCGCCGCGAAAGCCCCTGCCAGCACCTTGCCAGCCCCGCAGGAGCGCGATAGTTTCAGCGAAATTCCCCTGACCTACGGAGACAGCCCGATGGACGATCCGAAAACGCTGGTATCGACCGACTGGCTTGCCCAGCATCTCGAAGACCCCGATCTGCGCATCCTCGATGCGAGCTGGTATCTGCCGCAGATGGGCCGCGATGCCCGCGCGGAATATGAGGCGGGCCATATCCCGAATGCGCGGTTCTTCGACCTCGACGAGATCAGCGATACGCGCTCGGACCTGCCGCATATG
>PXDM01000253.1 GCA_003565055.1 Paracoccaceae bacterium | reverse complement strand
GCCATGACCGAGATCCGCCTGCATAATTCCCGCACCCGCCGCAAGGAGCCCTTCGCGCCTTTGGACCCGGAGAATGTGCGGATGTATGTCTGCGGCCCGACCGTTTATGATCGCGCGCACTTAGGCAATGCGCGGCCGGTGGTGGTGTTCGACGTGCTCTACCGGCTGCTGCGCCATGTTTATGGCGAAGATCATGTGACCTATGTGCGCAATTTCACCGATGTCGATGACAAGATCAACGCGCGGGCGCGTGCCTTGCAGGAGGGCGGGGATGCCCGCCCCCTCAACGCCATCATCCGCGCGCTGACCGATGAGACGATCGACTGGTATCACGCCGATATGGACGCTTTGGGCGCGTTGCGGCCTGATCACGCGCCCCGCGCGACCGAGTTCATCGTGCAGATGCTGGCGATGATTCAAGGCTTGATCGCGCGCGGTCATGCCTACGCGGCGGAAGGCCATGTGCTCTTCGATGTGCGCAGCTACCCGGACTATGGCAGGCTCTCGGGCCGCTCGGTCGATGACATGATCGCAGGCGCGCGGGTCGAGGTCGCGCCCTACAAGCGCGATCCGATGGATTTCGTCTTGTGGAAGCCCTCGTCGGAGGAGGAACCGGGTTGGGAGAGCCCATGGGGCCGGGGGCGTCCGGGCTGGCATATCGAATGCTCGGCCATGAGCCATGAGTTGCTGGGGCCTGCGTTTGACATTCATGGCGGCGGGATCGACCTGCAATTCCCGCACCACGAGAACGAGATCGCGCAAAGCTGCTGCGCGCATCCGCAGGCGGATTTCGCGAATTTCTGGCTGCATAATGAAATGGTGCAGGTCGAGGGGAAGAAGATGTCCAAGTCTTTGGGCAATTTCTTCACGGTGCGGGATTTGCTCGATCAGGGCTGGCCGGGCGAGGTGATCCGCTTCGTGATGCTGTCCACGCATTACCGCAAGCCGATGGACTGGACGGAGGAGAAGGCGCGGGAGGCACGCGCGCATTTGAATAAATGGCGGCCGCTATTGCAGCCGTATTTGTCGAGCTTTCAGCCGCACGCGAATGTGGTCGCCGCGCTGTCAGATGATCTGAACACCGCAAAAGCGGTTTCGGTTTTGCATTCGCTTTGGAAATCAGGAAAGCCAGAAGATATCAAAGCCTTAGCAGGCTCACTTCTCGTTCTAGGGATTGATCCTTCAATGCCATCGCTTGATCCCTTTGAGGAAGAACCACAGTATGGCTATGGTCTCACGCCGACTGATAGGCGCACGATCAATGAATTGAATGAGTATTGGCAGAGTTTGCGGGCAAAAAAGGACTGGGCAACGGCTGATGAACTTCGCGCATCGGCGGCGTCGCACGGACTTGATCTGTCGAAATGGAGTGTCAGCGTAGATGGTGAGGACGCCGTCAACCCAATGACTTTGGATATGGCCAAGATTCGCGAGATACTCGGGGAGGTGCAATAATGTCGGGCTGGTGTCCGTTCCTTCCGCAGCGTAGCCCCCGACCCGAGGGGGGGGGCGATTTCGCCCCCGCCCTGGGGGGCGGGTCGGGGGCGAAGCGGGATGCAAGCATCCCGCAGACTGGACGCGATGATCTGCTTCTGCCCAGCCGAAGCGAAGCAGTCAGGATGGCCCAGCCATGACCCGCACCCGCCTCACCCTCTACGACACCACGCTGCGCGACGGCCAGCAGACGCAGGGCGTGCAATTCTCGACGCCGGAAAAACACCAGATCGCCGCCATGCTCGACACATTGGGCATCGACTATATCGAGGGCGGCTGGCCCGGTGCGAACCCGACCGACTCGGAGTTCTTCGCAAGCCCGCCCCGGACACGCGCCACGCTCACGGCCTTTGGGATGACCAAACGCGCGGGCCGCTCGGCGGAAAATGACGATGTGCTGGCCGCTGTCCTGAATGCAGGCACGCAGGCCGTGTGTCTGGTCGGCAAGACGCATGATTTCCACGTCTCAACCGCGCTGGGCATCGGCCTTGACGAGAACCTCGACAATATCGCCGCCTCGATCAGCCATTGTGTCGCCCAATCGCGAGAGGCGCATTTTGACGCTGAACACTTCTTCGACGGCTACAAGGCGAACCCCGATTACGCCCTGCAAGCGCTCCACGCCGCCCATGACGCCGGCGCGCGCTGGATTGTGCTCTGTGACACGAATGGCGGCACATTGCCGAGTGAGATCCACGCCATCACCGAAAGCGTCATCAAAAGCGGCATCCCCGGCGCGCAGCTTGGCATCCATTGCCATGACGATACCGGGCAGGCCGTGGCCTGTTCGCTGGCCGCTGTGGAAGCGGGCGCGCGCCAGATACAGGGCACGCTGAACGGGCTTGGGGAGCGCTGCGGCAATGCCTCGCTCACCACGCTGATCCCGACACTGGCGCTCAAACCCGCCTATGCCGAGCGTTTCGAGACCGGCGTGACCCCGGACGCGCTTACGCAACTGCTGAAAATCTCGCGCAAGCTCGACGATATCCTGAACCGCGTGCCACTGCGCTCGCTGCCCTATGTCGGCGCATCGGCCTTCGCGCATAAGGCGGGGCTGCACGCGAGCGCGATCCTGAAAGACCCCACGACCTATGAGCATATCGCGCCCGCCCTTGTCGGCAATGCGCGCCTTGTGCCGATGTCCAATCAGGCGGGGCAGTCGAACCTGCGCATGCGGCTGGCGGATATGGGCGTGGCCGTGGCGAAGGATGACCCACGGCTTGGCGCGATCCTTGAGGAGGTCAAGACCCGCGAGGATCAGGGCTATGCCTACGATTCCGCCCAAGCCAGTTTCGAACTGCTGGCGCGGCGCGCGCTGGGACAGGTGCCTGAGTTCTTCGAGGTCAAGCGCTACCGCGTCACGGTCGAGCGGCGCAAGAACAAGTATAACGAGATGGTGACGCTCTCGGAGGCCGTGGTCGTGGTCAAGATCGGGGAGGAGAAAAAGCTCTCGGTCTCCGAATCGATGGACGCGTCGGGCCATGATCGCGGGCCGGTCAATGCGCTCTCGAAAGCGCTGGCCAAGGATCTCGGCCCCTATCAGGCGGCGATCGAAGACATGAAACTCGTGGATTTCAAGGTCCGCATCACCCAGGGCGGGACCGAGGCTGTGACGCGCGTGATCATTGATTCAGAGGACGGGCAGGGGCGGCGCTGGTCGACGGTCGGTGTTTCGCCCAATATCGTCGATGCAAGCTTCGAGGCGCTTCTGGACGCCGTGAACTGGAAATTCCTGCGCGATGGAGTGCGCCCATGTCTGACCTGACCCCCGAAGAGGCGTTTCTGACGCTCTATAGTGACCTCAACCGCGAAGGGCCGGGGGCGGCGGCGGATCTGGGCTGGGCGCTGTCGGTGGCGGCAACCCCGGCGGAGGCGCGCATCTGTGACGCAGGCTGCGGGTCAGGCGCGGATACCGTGACGCTCGCCAAGGAACGCCCCCGCGCGCAGATCGAGGCTGTGGACAAGATCGCCCATTTCGTCGCCGCCGCGCGCCAGCGCACCGCGCCTTTCGGGGCGCGCGTGCAGGTGCGGCATGGCGATATGGCGCAGCTCGACGGACCCTATGATCTGATCTGGTGCGCGGGCGCGCTCTATTTTCTGGGCGTGACCGAAGGGCTGAAGGGCTGGCGGCCCGCGCTCGCGCCCGGTGGCGCCGTGGCCTTTTCCGAACCCTGCCTCTTGCCGCGCCCGTCGCAGGCCGCGCGGGACTTCTGGGCGGAATATCCGCAGATCAGCGATGTGGCAGGCATCCGCGCGCGGGTGGCGGCGGCGGGCTACCGGGTGCTGGGCGAACAGATGCAGATCGGGGATGCGTGGGAAGCCTATTACATCCCCATGGCGAAGCGCATCGCGAAATTGCGTCCGGAGGCGACAGGCGCACTCGCCGCCGCTCTGGATGAGGCCGAGGCGGAAATCGCGCGTTGGCGCGCGGCCCCTTCGGAAATCGCCTATGCGCTGATGGTGGTGGCGCCCGCGTGAGGGATCTGGC
>PXDM01000134.1 GCA_003565055.1 Paracoccaceae bacterium | reverse complement strand
TACTGGCTCGAAGTGATGGAAGCCCCGGCCGGGATCGCCGAGGCTGAGTCGCTCGAGGCAGCTCTCGACGCGCTGATGGAATTGCAATCCGAGCAGGCGCGCAATGAAGGGCTGGACGCGCCTGAAACGCTGGGGCGGGAAGCCTTCACGGTTGGCGAATTGGACGCTGTGACCCTGACCACGCGGATTGAGTTGCCTGAAGACGATCCGATGGTCTTTGTCACGATGATCGCCGGACAGGGCGAGCGGCGGCTCTTCGTCACGCTTGACGACGAAAACGAGGATGCTGCCGATGTGGAGCAGGAATTGCGGCGTATCGCGGGCCTGTTTGTCTTGCGGGGGGAGTGAGCGATGGCCGAGCCGTTTCTGATTGGTGACGCGATGACGGGCGGCTATGGCGGTGCCGATATCCTGCATGACTGCACGATTGCCGTCGAAAAAGGTCAGATCGCCGTGATTGTCGGACCAAACGGGGCGGGCAAATCGACTGCGATGAAGGCGGTCTTCGGCATGCTGAAACTGCGCCAAGGTGCCGTGCGGCTGAATGGCGAGGATATCACCGGCCTGACCCCACAGGCGCGCGTTGCCAAGGGCATGGGGTTTGTGCCCCAGACCAGCAATATCTTTCCCTCCATGACGGTCGAGGAAAATCTCGAAATGGGGGCCTTCATCCGGCGCGACGAGATCCGTGGCACGATGGAGCAGATCTACGACCTGTTCCCGATCCTGCGCGACAAGCGGCGGCAGGCCGCGGGCGAGCTTTCGGGCGGCCAGCGTCAGCAGGTGGCGGTGGGCCGCGCGCTGATGACGCAGCCCTCGGTCCTGATGCTCGACGAGCCGACGGCCGGGGTCAGCCCGATCGTGATGGACGAGCTCTTCGACCGGATCATCGAGATCGCGCGCACGGGAATCTCTATCTTGATGGTGGAGCAAAATGCCCGGCAAGCGCTTGAAATCGCAGACAAAGGCTATGTTCTGGTGCAGGGTGCCAACCGCTACACGGATACCGGGGCCGCCCTTCTGGCGGATCCGGATGTGCGCAAGAGCTTTCTTGGGGGATAGGGTCAATGGAACCGCTTAACGCGCTTGTGAGCGTCTCGAATTTCATGCTGATCCCGGCGCTCGCCTATGGCAGCCAGCTCGCCCTCGGGGCGCTGGGGATCACGCTCATTTTCTCGATCCTGCGTTTTGCGCATTTCGCCCATGGCGACACGATGGCGCTCGGCACGGCAGCGGTCATCGGGGGCACATGGTTCCTGCAGGCGCGCGGGGTCAGCATCGACCCCTTGCCCACTGCCTTGCTGGCCATTCCCTTCGGGATCCTGGTGCTCGGGCTCTATCTGCTGGCGGCGGATCGCTTCGTCTACCGCTATTACCGCAAGGTCAAGGCCAAGCCGATGATCTTCGTCATGGCCTCGCTCGGGGTGATGTTTGTCACCAATGGCGTGACGCGGCTCTTCATGGGCGTGGGCGAGACGCGGTTCGAGGATGGTCAGCGCTTCATCTTCACTGTGCGCGAGTTTCGCGATTTCACGGGGCTCGCCGAAGGGCTCGCGCTGCGCTCCGCGCAGGCGCTCACCATTGTCACTGCGCTGGTGGTGATGGTGGCGCTCTTCTGGTTTCTCAACCGCACCCGCGCGGGCAAGTCGATGCGCGCCTATTCCGACAATGAGGATCTGGCGCTGCTCTCCGGCATCAACCCCGAACGCGTGGTCGTGATCACCTGGGTGATCACCACGATCCTTCTGGTGCTGGCAGGCACGCTTTACGGGCTCGACAAGGGGTTCCGGCCCTTCAACTATTTCCAGCTCCTGCTGCCGATGTTCGCCGCCGCGATCCTCGGCGGGCTTGGCTCGCCTCTGGGCGCGATTGTCGGGGCCTATGTGGTGGCCTTCGCCGAAATGGGCATCACTTTCGCCTGGCGGCGCGTGCTGAGCTACCTCGCCCCTGAGGGGATGGAGCCGGGCAGCATGATGCAGATGCTGCCTGTGGATTACAAATTCGCCGTGACCTTTGCCATTCTGGTCATCGTGCTCCTGTTCCGGCCTACGGGGATCTTCAAGGGGAAAGTGATATGAACCTGACCGCACGCGATCTTGGGTTGTTCGCGATCATGTTCGCGGTGCTGGCGCTCGTCGCCACCTTCCAGAGCCCGCAACTGGCTGTCACGATCCTGAACATGAGCCTGATCTCGGCCATCATGGCGCTGGGCGTGAATATGCAATGGGGTTATGCGGGCCTGTTCAATGTGGGGATCATGGGCTTCACGGCTGTGGGCGGGCTTGCGGTCGTGCTGATCGCGCAGCCCCCGGTCCCGGAGGCCTGGGCAGCAGGCGGGCTCGGTGTGCTGCTGGGGCTGATGCTGGGGGTCGCGACGATCCTCGCAGCCGTCATCGTCTACAAGAAGATGGCCCCCGGCAAGCTGCGCGGGCTCGCGATCTTCGCGGTGCTGATGCTGGGCTATGTGATCACCTCGCAGGTCTTTGGTCCCGCGAAACAGGCCGTGCAAGCGGTCAACCCGGCCTCCGAGGGCTATCTGGGCGGTGCAGGTCTGCCCGTGATCCTCGCATGGCCAGTCGGGGCCGTCTTTGCCGCCGGGGTGGCCTGGCTGGTCGGCAAGATCAGCCTCGGGCTGCGCGCCGATTATCTCGCGATTGCGACGCTGGGGATCTCCGAGATCGTCATCGCCGTGCTGAAACATGAGCGCTGGCTGGCGCGCGGGGTCAATAACGTCACGGGTATCGACCGCCCCGTGCCGCGCCCGGTCGAGCTGCAGCCGATGCCATGGGTCCAGTCACTGGCCGAGACCATGGGCTGGTCAGTGTCGCAAGCCGCCTCGGTCGTCTCGGGTCTGGGCTATTCGGTGCTCTTCCTGATCGTGCTCGCGCTCCTGATCTGGCTGGCGGAACGCGCTCTGAACTCGCCCTGGGGCCGCATGATGCGCGCGATCCGCGATAATGAAGTCTCCGCCCGCGCGATGGGCAAGGATGTCACCCGCCGCCATCTGATGATTTTCGTTCTCGGCTCTGCGGTCTGCGGGCTGGCAGGGGCGATGATGGTGTCGATGGATGGCCAGCTCACACCGGGCAGCTATGAGCCCTTGCGCTTCACCTTCCTCATCTGGGTGATGGTGATCGTGGGCGGATCGGGCAACAACTGGGGCTCGGTGCTCGGGGCTTTCGTGATCTGGTTTCTCTGGGTGCAGGTCGAACCCGCAGGTCGCTGGCTGATGGAACTCGTTACATCCGGCATGTCGCTCGAAAGCGAGCTGCGCCGTCACCTGCTCGATTCAGCGGCCTATATGCGGCTTCTGACCATGGGGCTCGCGCTGCTTCTGATGCTGCGCTTCGCCCCGCGCGGCCTGATCCCGGAGCGGTGATGCGCGGCTGTGCGATCCTCTTGCCGGCAGCGGGTGGGGCATCTCGGATGCGCGGGGTGGACAAGCTTCTGATGCAGGTCGCAAACCGCCCCCTGATTGCCCATGTCGCCCGTCAGGCGCTCTCTGCCTCGGCCCATGTCGCAGTCACATTGCGGCCGGAGGATACAGCGCGGAACGCAGCGCTTGGCGATCTGCCTCTGACCCGTCTGCGGATCCCCGAGGCGTCGGAGGGCATGGCCGCCTCGTTCCGGGCGGCGGCCTCCTGGGCGATGCGATTGCCGGTCCAGGCGCTGATGATTGTCCTGCCCGACATGCCCGAGATTACTGCAGCCGATATGCGCGCGCTCATCGAGGCGCAGGCCGCGCATCCCGGCAAGCCGCTCCGCGCCAGCGACATCGCTCGCAAGCCGGGCCATCCGGTGATCCTGCCGAGGGCTGTTTTCTCCGATCTGCTCAGTCTCGCAGGCGACACAGGAGCGCGAGAGGTGTTGCGCAGATATCCGCCCCGGCTGCATGCGCTGCCCGGGCAGCGTGCGCTCAGGGACCTCGACACGCCCGAGGACTGGGCCGCATGGCGAGGCCAGCCGAGCTGAGCAAGGGGCGCGCG
>PXDM01000016.1 GCA_003565055.1 Paracoccaceae bacterium | reverse complement strand
GCGGGGCCTGATTTGTCGCCGATTTGAACTGCAGATTGCCCCAGCCGCCATTGCCGCCCTTCGCAAGCAGCACGCGCTGGCCCACTTCGGTCAGATCAGCGATCACCGTTTCCTGATCTTCATCGAGGATCTCGGTGCCGACCGGCACCCGCAGGGTGACGGAATTGCCATCCTTGCCTGTGCGTCCCTTGCCCATGCCGGGCTGGCCGGAATTGGCGAAGAAATGCTGCTGGAAACGAAAATCAATGAGCGTGTTGAGCCCGTCGACGACCTCGGCCCAGACATCGCCGCCCCGGCCACCATCGCCCCCGTCCGGGCCGCCATATTCGATGAATTTCTCGCGCCGGAAAGACACGCAGCCCGACCCGCCGCCGCCCGAGCGGATATGGACCTTGGCCAGATCGAGGAATTTCATGCGCGCGCACTCCGTGACTTCAAGCGCCAGCCTTTAGCGCAGGATCTGCGCAAGTGAAAGACCCCGCTCAAAAGCGCATGCTGCGCGCAGGCGTGCGGGGTGGGTGGGCGGGCGCCGCCTGCGCGCAGCAAGCGCCCGCGCCCAGATCACCGCCCCCTCAGCAAGCCCCCCAACACCCCGCGCACCAAAGCCTGCCCTGTGCGCGAGCCAAGCTGCCGCGCCATCGACTTGGCGAAAGCATCCACCGGCGTGTCGCGACGGCTTGATCGCGCAGGCGCCTTGGCGGCGGGACGGCTGCGCGGCATCGACGGCTCATAGCGCCGCGCGGCCTTGAATTCGCGCTCGCGTTCCGCCTCGACCTCCACCGCCTTCAAGGCCGCTTCTGCCTCGCGCGCCGCCTCTTCCGCGCGCCGCGCCAGCATCTCATGCGCCGAATCGCTGTCGATCAGCGTCTCGTATTTCCCTGCGACGGGCGAGCGCAACATCAGCATCTGCCGCTGCCCGTCCTCGATCGGCCCCATGGCCGAGGATGGCGGGCGGATCAGCGTGCGCTCGGCCATGCCGGGATTGCCGCGATCCTCCAGAAACGAGGTCACCGCCTCGCCCACGCCCACATCGCGGATCGCGTCCCCGATATCGAAACGCGGATTGGGCCGGTAGGTCTGGGCCGCGCGGCGCAGCGCCTGCTGGTCGCGCGCGGTGAAGGCGCGCAGCGCGTGCTGCACCCGGTTGCCAAGCTGCCCCAGCACGGAATCGGGCACATCATCGGGGTTTTGCGTCACGAAATAGACGCCGACCCCCTTGGAGCGGATCAGCCGCGCCACGCGCTCGACTTTCTCCACCAGCGCGCGCGGCGCGTTGTTGAACAGCAAGTGCGCCTCGTCGAAGAAAAACACGAGCTTGGGCTTGTCGGGATTGCCGATCTCGGGCAGTTCCTCGAACAACTGGCTCAGCAGCCAGAGCAGAAAGGTCGCGTAAAGCTGCGGCGTGCGCATCAGCCGCTCGGCATGCAGGATCGAGACATAGCCGCGCCCATCCGGGGCTGTGCGCATGAAATCGCTTAGTTCCAGCGCCGGTTCGCTGAAAAACTGCACCGCCCCCTGATTTTCGAGCACCAGAAGCTTGCGCTGGATCGCGCCGATGCTCTGGGTCGAGACATTGCCATAGGCAAGCGAGATCTCGCGCTGGTTCTCGCCCAGAAAATTCAGCATCGCGCGCAAGTCCTTGAGATCGAGGATCGGCAGCCCCTCGTCATCGGAAATGCGGAAAGCCACGTTGATCACGCCCTCCTGCGCCTCGGTGAGATCGAGCATGCGCGACAACAGGAGCGGGCCGACCTCGGCCACGGTCGCGCGGACGGGATGGCCGTGTTCGCCGAAGAAATCCCAGAAGATCACCGGGCTTTCGCGGTAGCTGTAGCCCTCCATGCCAATCGCCTCGGCGCGCCGCTCCAGCCCGCCGCGCGGCGTGCCCGGCAGCGCCATGCCACCGCAATCGCCCTTGATATCGGTCAGAAACACCGGCACGCCCGCGTTCGAGAATTCTTCGGTGAGGATCTGCATGGTGATGGTCTTGCCGGTGCCGGTCGCGCCTGCGATCAACCCGTGGCGATTGCCATAGCCCAGTCGCAAAAGCTGCGGCTCCGTCTGGCTTTCGCCGCCACCGCCTACGAAAACCGCTGGATCACTGTCTGACATGGGCACCCTCGCTACATGAATTAACGCGCCTGAAACGCACCGTGCGAAGGGTAAAACACCCGGTCACCGATTGGAAAGCGAATCTTAACCAGATCGCGTGTAATCTGGGAACATGTCCGACGGGGTCTCTTCCTCCTCCTCCCTCCTCGCCGGGCATATCCTCCCTGTCTGACTGGCTGCGCCGAAAGGCGCAGCTTTTTTCTTGCTGGTTCCGGCGAAATGAAGCGATTCATTTATATGTTGACGCATCGTTTTTTTCCGCCTAGCGTTCGCTTCAATAAGTCGGCCAGTCCGGCAGGGAGCGAAAAATAAAAGAATGTGGGGACGGGGGCCGATTGGCCCTCGTTTCTGTTTTCTGGCGTTCTCGGTCGCGCTGTGCCCCGCTCACGCAAACGTATCCGTGAGAGGCCGGGCCGGTCCGCCGCGCGCGCCCCGTGTTTTTCGACTGACAGGCTCCGGGGGGCGTGTTACCAGATGCGCGATCCGGACGAGCAGATGAAGGGATATCCTGATGCAATTTTCAAAACTGATGCCCCTGAGCGCGGGGCTTGCAGCATTGATGCTTCTGGCCGCGCCTGCCAGCGCGCAGACAGATGAGGCCGCCGAGAACCCGGCGCTGGGCCTGTCGACAGGCGAAGTCCTGACCCCTGATGCGGAGGGCGACAGCTATGTCGGCGCCACCCATGGCGATTGGGAACTGGTCTGCGTGCGCGTGCCCGATGAGGCCGACCCCTGCCAGATGTATCAGTTGCTCCGCGATGCCGAGGGCAATGCCACGGCTGAAATCTCGATCTTCCCGCTGCCAGAGGGCGGCGAAGCGGCGGCCGGGGCGACGATCCTGACCCCGCTTGAGACCTTGCTGACCGCGCAGCTGGTCAAGCAGGTCGATGGCGGCGAGGCGAAGCGCTATCCGTTCACCTTCTGCACTGCCATCGGCTGCATTGCCCGCGTGGGCTTCACGGGCGCTGAGGTCGATGCGTTCCGGCGCGGGGCAAATGCAACTTGGTCGCTGGTCCCGGTGGCCGCCCCTGACCAGCGCGTGGATCTGAACATGTCGCTGATGGGCTTCACTGCTGCGTTCAATGAGCTGTCCGAAGCGCAGTAACGCCGCCGCCCTGCAGTGATCTGAAAAGCCCGGCCCCTGTGCCGGGCTTTTGCATATCCGCGCGCGCCGGCAATGCATGGGGTTGGCGCGCCACAGGAAACGTGATTGGCTGCGCCCGGAGCCCCTCGCGACCGGGGCGTGATGACATAAAGGAGGCCCTTCATGACCCTGCACCCTATCCTCAGCGCTGCCGGACTGACCGCCGATCAGGTGCAAGGCGGCGATCTGGTGGTGACAAGCCCCATCGACGGGGCCGAGATCGCGCAGGTCCGCCAGACCCGCCCCGAGGATGTCACGGCCATGATCGAGCGCGCCGAGGCGGCTTTTGCGGCGTGGCGTCAGACCCCGGCCCCGCGCCGGGGCGAATTGGTGCGGCTTTTGGGCGAGGAATTGCGCGCGGCCAAGGACGCGCTCGGGGCCGTGGTGACGCTGGAGGCAGGCAAGATCACCTCCGAGGGTCTGGGCGAAGTGCAGGAGATGATCGACATCTGCGATTTCGCGGTCGGCCTGTCGCGCCAGCTTTACGGATTGACCATCGCCTCGGAACGGCCCGGTCACCGGATGATGGAAACATGGCACCCGCTGGGGCCGGTCGCTGTGATCACGGCCTTCAACTTCCCCGTCGCGGTCTGGTCCTGGAATGCGGCGCTGGCGCTGGTCTGCGGCAATCCGGTGATCTGGAAGCCGTCGGAGAAATCCCCGCTCACCGCACTTGCGACCATGGCCGCGATGACCCGCGCGCTGGAGCGCTTCGGCGATGCGCCCGAAGGGCTGGTGCAACTCGCCATC
>PXDM01000353.1 GCA_003565055.1 Paracoccaceae bacterium | reverse complement strand
TCTTGTGATAGGCGAGCCTGCGCCCGGTTGCTGTGTCAATCTTCTGAGCCATCGCGCAATTCCTTCAATCCATAGGCCACATAGGCCCCTGCCGCTGCCATCACCGCAAAAAGCCCAAGCGCTGTTGCGGCCCCCGCCAGCGCCGCGAGCGCGCCGAAGATGCCGCTGGCCAGCAGGATGACGCCAATGACTGTATTCGCAATCGCGGTATAGACCGCGCGCAGGTCGCGGCCAACCATATCGACGAGATAAGTCGACCGGCCCAGCCGCACGCCCTGATGCGCGATCATCAGCAGAAACAAGGCAAGCGGCATGGCGATGGGCGAGGCCGCCCAGCCGAGGCCCGCGAAAGCCAGCGTCATCACCAGCGCCGCAGCCCCGCTCAGGCCCGTCAGGATCAGTACTTTGCGCGAGGAACGGTCGGCAAGCCGCCCCCAGATGTAGCTCGACACGAGTGCCGCCAGCGCCGAGGCCAGCACCAGCGCGCCCAGGCCCTCAAGCGCCGCCCCCGGCCCGCCAGAGGCCAGCATGACCAGATAGGGTGGGGCAAGCGCAGTCGCGGTCAGCAACCCGCGCGCCAGCACAAAACGCGCAAGCTGCGGATCTTCGCGCAGATAGCGCAGATTGGCAATGGCGTCGGTAAGGCCATTCGCGCCGCCCTCGGTCGCGCCTTTGTCCTCGGCCAGCCCTGCAAAGACGCCCCCCGCCAGCACCCAGGCGAGCGCCGCCAGAGCCAGCGCGCCCGTCACGATCAGGGCGCGGGCGTCGGAAAAGAAAATCAGGGTCAGCGCGAAGGCGATCACGACCAGCGCCGACCAACTGCCCGCGAGCCCGGTCACAGTCCCGCGCTGGCCTTTGTCGATGGTTTTGCCGAGCACGTCCTTGTAGGCGACCGAGGCCACTGAGCGCGACACGGCGAGCACCGCAAGCCCCGCGAGGATCACGCCGCCCGCGAGCGCCCCGTCGAGGATCACCGCTGCAATGAAGATGATCGCGGCCCCCAGACCCTGCCCCAATGCGGCGATGGTCCAGGCCCATTTGCGCTGTGCGAGCGCACGGATGCGGGCGGCGGTAAAGAGTTGCGGCAGAAGGCTGCCAGCTTCGCGGATCGGGACCAGCAAGCCGATCATGGCGGCGGGCGCGCCCAGATGGGTCATCAGCCAGGACAGGACCAACTTGGGATCGACCAGCCCATCAGCGGATTTGCTCAGACCCAGGGCGCTTGCGTGGCGCAGGAAATTCTGCGGCTGCGCGTTGCAGGCGGTCTCGGAGATATCGCGGCAGGACCGGCCATCATCATCGGCGCTGAGCGCCGCATAGACCTGCGCGACGGCGGTTCGGTGGGGCGTGGACACATGTGGCTCCTTCGACATCTGCGCGCGACCGAGAAAACGTATCCGCCTTGACTTTGGTTCCCAGCGCCGCGAATAACGGGCCACCATAACCCGCAACCGGGCGTTCCGTGGGCGCCAAAACGACGAGGACCGGCCAATGGCCCAGATTTCCCTGACATTCCCTGATGGCTCCATGCGCGACTATGAGGCGGGCGTGACGCCTGCGCAAGTGGCTGAGAGCATCGCGCCGTCGCTCGCAAAACGTGCCATTTCCGCAAGCATCAATGGTGCGCATTGGGATCTGCAATGGCCGATTTCGGCAGATGGCGCGATTGCGATCCATACGATGAAGGATGACGCGCCCGCGCTGGAGCTGATCCGCCATGACCTCGCCCATATCATGGCCCGCGCGGTGCAGGAAATCTGGCCCGATGTGAAAGTCACCATCGGCCCAGTGCGCGACAAGGGCTGGTTTTACGATTTTGATCGCGCCGAGCCTTTCGTGCCCGAAGACCTTGCCCGTATTGAAGAGCGGATGCGCCAGATCATCAATGCCCGCGAGCCGGTGCGCACTGAAGTCTGGGAGCGCGAGCGCGCGATCCAGCATTACAAGGACGCGGGCGAGCCCTTCAAGCTGGAACTGATCGACCGCATCCCCGAGGGCGAGCCGTTGCGGATGTATTGGCATGGCGACTGGCAGGATCTCTGCCGTGGTCAGCATCTGCAAAGCACCGGGCAGGTTCCGGCGGATGCGTTCAAGCTGATGTCGATTGCGGGGGCCTATTGGCTGGGCGACAATACGCGGCCCATGTTGCAGCGCATCTATGGTGTTGCCTTCCGCAATCGGGACGACCTGAAAGCGCATCTGACGATGCTGGAGGAAGCCGCCAAGCGCGACCATCGCAAGCTCGGGCGCGAGATGGACTTGTTCCACATGCAGGAAGAAGCGCCGGGGCAGGTGTTCTGGCATCCGAATGGCTGGTCGATTTATACCAATTTGCAGGATTACATGCGCCGCCAGCAACGTCGCGGCGGCTATGTCGAGGTGAACACGCCGCAGGTGGTGGACCGCAAGCTCTGGGAAGCCTCGGGGCATTGGGAGAAGTATCAGGAAAACATGTTCATCGTCGAAGTGGACGAAGATCATGCCCGCGAAAAGGCGATCAACGCGCTCAAGCCGATGAACTGCCCCTGCCATGTGCAGATTTTCAACGTGGGGCTGAAAAGCTACCGCGATCTCCCCTTGCGCATGGCCGAGTTCGGATCATGCAACCGCTACGAGCCGTCTGGCGCGCTGCATGGCATTATGCGGGTGCGCGGATTTACGCAGGATGATGCGCATATCTTCTGCACCGAGGATCAGATCGAGGCCGAGACCAAGCGTTTCATCGAATTTCTGTCCGGCATCTACCGCGATCTGGGGTTCGAGAAGTTCCGCGTGAAATTCTCCGACCGGCCAGAGGCGCGCGCGGGCGCGGATGAGGTCTGGGACAAATCCGAGAGCGCCTTGCGCGCGGCCACCGAAGCGGCGGGCTATGATTTCGAGGAAAATCCCGGCGAGGGCGCGTTTTACGGGCCGAAGCTCGAGTTTGTTCTGACCGATGCCATCGGGCGCGACTGGCAATGCGGCACGTTGCAGGTGGACTTCGTCCTGCCCGAGCGGCTGGATGCAACTTATATCGGCGCGGATGGCGCGAAGCATCGCCCGGTGATGCTGCACCGGGCAGTGCTGGGATCGTTCGAGCGCTTCATTGGTATTCTGATCGAGGAACATGCAGGCAAACTGCCCTTCTGGCTGGCACCGCGTCAGGTGGTGGTGGCCTCGATCATCTCGGATGCGGATGACTACTGCCGTGAAGTGGTCGCGTCCCTGCAGGCCGCAGGGGTCCGCGCGGAGCTGGATTTGCGGAATGAGAAAATCAACTACAAGGTGCGCGATCACTCGCTGCGCAAGGTGCCGGTGATCCTGGCTGTCGGCGCGCGTGAGGTGGCAGAGCGCACAGTCTCCGTCCGTCGGCTGGGCGAGAACCGGACGGAAACGGCCGCTCTCGAGACCTTGCAGGCGCAGTTGGCCGGGGAAGCAACACCGCCTGACCTGCGGGGCTAGGCGGCCAGAGCTTCGGCCATCTGAATGCCGCCTTGACCGAGGGGCACAGGTCAACCGCCCCTCGCGGCCCGGATCATTTCGAACTCTTGCGAGGGTCGGCAGCCATTTGTGTCATTTTTTCAAGTGCTTGCGCACGTCCAAAGCTCTGTGCGGTTTTTGAGCGTTGTTCGAGCATATGCGCCGTTTGCTTGGCAAGCGTCACATTGAGCTGCATGCGCTGTGTGGTGGCCCATGCGAGATGCGCCTGACGCGCTGCAAAAAGGCTCGGATCGGCGGCGAGGGGCAGAGGTTGGGCGAGTTTGCTGATCTTGTCGCGCGTTGCGTCGCGCGCGGATGCGAGGCGGTTGAGGCGTGCCATGTCATGATCGCGTTTCATCGCAGCCAGGGTTTGCAGACGTGCGAGGCGCTCTTTTTCCGTCATGCCCAACGTCCTTTCTTCGCCTTGCTGCGCATGGCTTCGGCGAAGCGGATCGCGGCGGCCACGGGTGCGAAGTGATCGGCCTGAATTTCATGACCGATTTCGACGCTGGCATGCAACGCCCGGGCTGTCGGAGGGTCGGAATGGATCGGAACACCGGCCTCTTCGGCACGCTCTCTGATCCGTGCGGCGATTTCGTCGACGCCTTTGGCCACACAAACAGGCGCACCGAGATCGGTCGGCGACCATTTCAGCGCAACCGCGTAATGGGTCGGATTGACGATGACGACGCTCGCTTCCGGCACGTCTTCAAGCATCCGGTTGCTCGCCAACTCGCGCCCGCGTCGGCGGCGCTCGCCTTTGGCATGCGGGTCCCCCTCGGATTGCTTCATCTCGTCGCGCATCTCCTTTTGGGTCATGCGGTTCTTGCGCAGATGCTCGGCGCGTTGCCAGAAAAAATCGACCCCGCCGATGACAAGGTTGACGACGAAAACAAGTGCGAGGAATTGAATGACCCAGAGCATCAATTCTCGCGCGCCGAGTTCAGGCGACAGCACCATTGTTTGCAGAATCATTGGCAAATTCGTCTGGATGAACACCCAGAGCACTGTTGAAATCACGATCAGCTTGACCGCGCTTTTTGCGAATTCAAACAACCCGTTGCGCCCGTATTTGTTCTTGGCGTTCTGAATGGGATTGATCCGCGATCCCTTGGGCTTCAGCTTTTCCGGCGCGAAAATGATCGCGCGTTGCGTGAAGAGTGAGGCCAATACGAGCAGGAAAGGAAAGGCTACGAACGGCAGAAGTGACAGTGCAACAGTTCCGATCAGCCCTCCGACGAGGGGGCGCGCTGTCTCGCTCAGCAGCCGCGAGAGCGTATCCGCCTGACTCAGAATCACCATTCCCGCGTCGCCGATGCGGGTGATTGCAGTTTGCCCGACAGCAAGCGCCGCGAGCAGAAGGCCCAGATAGGCGGCAGCTGTGTTGACATCCGTGGATTTCGGAACCTCACCCTTGCGGCGTTGTTCTTCGAGCTTGCGTTCGCTGGCCTCGAATTCCTTTTCGCCACTCTGGTCTTCTTCACTCATCGCGGCATGCCCGTTGGATCGAACAGATATCCGCGGAAAGCCTCATGCCAGATTGGAAGAATCATCGGGGCCGTCAGCAAGAGGATCGCCAGCCCGCCCCATGTGATGGCGGGCGCGCCGACAAAGGCGACCATCAATTGTGGCATCGCCTTGTTGATCGCGCCGAGCGCGATGTAGAAGAGCAGCGACATGATGACAAAAGGCAAGGCGAGGGTGAAGGCCAGGCGGAACGCCCTTGCAGTTTGTGCGAGGCCCCATTCTCCGATGCTTGCGGCATCGGGGAATCGCGCGGGTGGAAAAATCTCGTAGGACAGCAGGATGAGTTCGGCGAGGGCGACATGCAAATCGGCGGTCACAGCCACCGCCAGCCCTGCCATGACGAGGATTTGTGACATAGCGGGTTGCGGATCGACACCCGCGCCCCCGAAAAATTGCGAAAGCGACGTCGCCTGAGCGGCCATTGTGCCGGTGGTCTGCAGCGCGATCATGAACAATCGGAGCCCGATCCCGAGGGCCAGACCAGCGACTGCCTCGGCGGCGATCAGGATCAGCAGCGGTCCCGCAGTTGTGGGCACCTCCGGCACAATCGGCGCGAGCGCGGGGGCCGTGATCGCAGTGAAGGCCAAGGTGATCGCGATACGGATCCTGACCGGCACGACCTGTTCGCCGAAAGCCGGGATCAGGGCCATCATGGCTCCGATACGGATGAAGACGACAAAGCCTGATGCCAGCAGATTTTGCGCGTCACCAAGAAAAGGGTCAGTCAGAGCAAGGAGGCCATCCATCATGCGCCAATGGTTCCGACCAAAGCCGGGCGCGCTTCAAGCCCGATTTCCTCGTAGGACAGGACGGCAGCAGCGAGCCCCTTGGCGGCCATGACCGTGCGCAAAAAGCGGCGACGCCGGGCCGAGGTGACGACAGCTGGCGACACTCCGGACCTGCCCAGTTCGGCCAGTTTCGTCGCGATTTTCTCGGTCAGCCGTGCGAAATCTTCGGGTGGCAGGGCGACATCCGTGCTGCCGAAATCGCCTGACAGCTGATACGTGCTGAAAATCTCCTCCCAATCGGGCGCAAGCTGGAGCAGCGGCAGGGTGCCATCGCCGCGCTTGAGCGGTGCGACGAGTTGGAAGCCCAATCTTTGACGGACATGCTCGCAGACCGCTTCGGGGCCTTGGAGAACCGCGCGGACTTCGGACATCGCCTCGAGGATCAGCGGCATGTTGCGGACCGAAACGCGTTCATCAAGCAACAGGCGTAAAACCCCCAGCAGCAACTCGATGGGCACCTTGTCGGGCACGAGTTCGTTGAGCAGGCGTTTGTTTGCTTCGGCACGCGCAGGGTCAGAGAGCGTGGTCATCTCATCGAGCAGACGATGCAGGCTCTTGAAGGTCAGAAGGCGCGCAAAATTGCTCTTGAGCACTTCGAGCAGATGCGTCGCGAGCACCTCGACAGGGCTGACGACAGTGGTCCCGCTGATTGCGACCTCTTCTTGCAGCGACGGGTCGATCCAGCGTGCAGGGGCTTGATATACGGGCTCTTTCACATCCTCACCGACCGCGTCGAAACTCGCTTCATCCTGAACCAGCGCCAGCATCTTGTCGGGCCGGATCATGTCGCGGGCCTGCTCGACCCCGTGAATGAGGATGGCATAGCCGCCCTGCGGCAGCGCTGGATCATCGGTCAGTCGGATTTCGGGCAGGATCAGGCCGAATTCGCGGACGACATGCGAGCGAATATTCGAGATACGCCCGTCGAGACCCAAGGCAGGATCGAGCACCATCGGCACCAGATCCGGGGCGAATTTGACGTGGATTTCATCAAGGTCCAGCAGATCGCCCATCCCGTTCCGCGGCGGCTCCGGCAGGGTTTCCGGGATCACATTGGCCTCGGCTTCCTGCTTGTCGAGATGTCGTCGTGCCAGCCATGCAAGCCCGAGAAGCACGGCCGCTCCGAGCACAAAGGGAATGAAGGGCAGGCCGGGCACAAAGGCGAACAGTGCCATCAGCAGCCCGACCGTCCCAAGCGCTGAGGGGTGACGTCCGAGTTGTGTGAAAAGCTGCGTATCCGTCGCGCCGTTCGCCCCGCCGCGTGCGAGCAAGAGCGCGGCGCCAATGGAGATGATCACAGCCGGGATCTGACTCACCAGCCCGTCGCCGACGGTCAGGATCGCATAGGTTTCGAACGCCGCCCCCAAGGTCATGCCATGCATCATCGTGCCATTGATGAGACCCATGACGATATTCAGCAATGTGATCAGAAGCCCGGCAATGGCGTCGCCCTTGACGAATTTGGACGCACCGTCGAGCGAGCCGTAGAAATTGGTCTCGGCCTGTTCGGTCTCGCGGCGGAGTTTCGCTTCTTGATGGTCGATCGCGCCCGCCGACATGTCGCTGTCGATGGCCAATTGCTTGCCTGGCATCCCGTCGAGCGCAAATCGCGCGCCCACTTCCGCCATGCGGCCCGCGCCTTTGGTGATCACGATGAAATTGACGATCAGCAGAACCAGAAAGATCACGACGCCGAGAAAGATCGAGCCTGACATCACGAAGCTCGCGAAGCCCTCGATCACACCGCCGGCGGCATGTGTCCCTGTGTGCCCTTCGCCGATGATCAGTTTTGTGGAGGAGACGTTGAGCGATAGTCGCAACATCAAGGACGCCAGCAAAACCGTTGGAAAGATAGAGAAATCCAGAGGGCGCTGAATGAAGAGTGTGACTGTGAACATCAGAATGGCCAGCGCGAAGCTGGTGGCCAGTCCGAGATCGAGCATCCAGGCGGGGATTGGCAGGATCATCATCACGATCACAGCCATGAGCGCCAGCGCCAGCAGAATCGTGGGTTTGAAAAGGGCTTGCGGGCTCCAGTCCATCAGCGTGCCACCGGTGCCAAGGGAATGAGAGCAGCCGTCGCGCCAAGGCTGCCAGTTGGAACCAAAGACCCCATGCGCTGCTCGCCTGCAGGCTGCAGCAGGCTGAAACGGTTTTCGCGGGTCGGGACTGTGGGCTGCATCGCGCTCGCCATGCGCGGCGTCTCTGGCGTGGGCTCACTACCGCGCGGGCGCAGCGCCCTAAAGCGCGCGATGTAGCGTCGCGCCAGTGCTGGCGTTCCCGAGTGATAGGCCCCGACAGCGGCTTCCCAAGTGCCAAGTCGGGTTTTATGCTGCTTGAGCAAACGGGCGGCGTAATCCGCATTGACTTGCGGATCAATCATCTCGTCGAGGGAGTTGAAATTCTCTGCGTGCCATCGGTAATTGACCTGAAAACAGCCCAGGTCCACATTGCGGCGGCCTTGCGAAAGGCGAGCGCGGACCAGATCCAAAGCCTCACTGCGACTGTCTGGCCAGAATCCGGGTCCGCCTGTGTTGATTGCCCAAGGCCAAGGCTCCAGGCGTCCGTTGCGGGTGCGGCCGGTTTCGACGAGAGCGACCGTGCGCAGCACATCCAGCGGAATATTGTGGCGCTGCGCAGCGCTGCGGGCCGCAGTTTCACACAAATGTGCCGGATTGGACGCGCGCGCGAGCATGGGCCAGAGCAGAATCGTCGCGATGATTGCACCCGCTGAGATCAGGCAGCCCCATTGCAGCCAGTTTCGTCTGGAATTGCCCCACTGTCGTGCCATAACACCCCCGATGCCACGCGGAGGCTTCTGCCCCGCAGCGTCAGAGAGCATGATTCTGGTTGAGATTTAGTAAGCGCCGGGCATGTTTAGTGCGATTATGGCGCGCAGAGCGTCGAGATGAAATGCGACAGCGCTTGCGCCGACAATCAAGGCAAGGATCATGAAAACCAGATCGTGGCGTTTGTCCCAAACGCCCATGAGGTACGCATGACGCGCGATGAATGGGTAGATCAGGACGCCCGACAGGGCTTGTCCGGCAAGGGCTCCGGGCAGGCCGGCGAGGGTTACGCCGAGCAGAAAAAGGGCAGTCTGCACGCTGGCGCGCGTGGCGATCATGATGAAGAAACGCCGCGATTCGCCGCGGGCGAGCGCAGCCTGATCATATGTGATGGTCACTAATGGCGGCAGGCTTGCCGCTGCGATCATCACCATCATTGCGCCTGCGTCCATATATCGGTCGTCATAAAGCAACGCGACCAGCCACGGCCCGCTGACTGCAAGCGCGAGCAGCATGAGCCCCACTGTGCCGGTGAGCTGCGCGCGCAGACGCCGGATCCGCTGATCGAGCGCTGCATTCGCGGCGGCCGCTGTTTCGCGATAGGCCGGGATCAGCAGGCGGGCGACCAGCGCATTGGTCAGCAGGATCGGGAAGGACGCAAGAAACCATGCGATATTGTAGACGCCCAGTTCCTCGAGGCTCAGATGCACCCCGAGGATGGCGCGGTCGCCCTGAGTAAGTAGGAACCCGAAGGCCGATGAGAGCAGGATCCAGCTCCCGAAACGCAGCAACTCGGACCCGGCCTGCGGATCCCAGCGCAAGCGATTGGTGATACCGGGCAAGAATGACCAGTCGAGCGCGAGTTTCACAGCTGCCGTGGCGAGACTGCCCCAGACAAGTGCCCAGACGCTGCTGGTGAGCCATGCGAGCCAGATCATCAGCGCGATGCCCGTGATCTGCGCGATGAGCTCGATGCTCATGATCCGGCCCAGATGCAGATGGCGCTGCGCGGTGAAAATGCGGGTCGGAGAGAGACCGGCAAGCGCCAGCGAGAAAGCCGCGACGGGCAGGATGGTAATGAGATCAGGCGCGTCATAGATCAGCGCTGCAGGCCATGCGAGCGCACAGGCAAGGAGCCAAAGCAGGACGCCGCGCGCAACGTTGAGCGTCCAGGCGGTATTGAGGAAATCAGGCTCATCCCCGCGCGCATGCTGCATGATAGATTGTTGCACGCCCGTATCCGAAAGCAGCGCGAGCCCCATCAGGATCATCGTGACCAGCGCCATCAGGCCAAATGCTTCGGGGAACAAAAGACGCGTCAGGATCAGATTCGACCCGAAGCGCAGCGTCTGCGAAACCACAAAGCCCCCGGAGGTGAAGGCGGCCCCGCGCAAAAGGCGGGTGATCAGGTTCGGTGCGGTGCTCTCACTCATGCGCGTGGCGGGACCTGGATCATGCGGGTCATGTGACCTTGGCGCGGGCGTGAAATTCGGGCCGGTCCCAGAGGCGCGCCTGCATGATCGCCGACAATTTCTCCGCTGCGTGGGTCACGTCGTCGGGCGAAAGATAGAGCGGCGTGAAGCCGAAGCGCAGAATGTCGGGCGCGCGGAAATCGCCGATGACGCCGTCATGGATCAGCGCCTGAATGATCGCGTAGCCCTGCGGGTGACGCAAGCTGATCTGGCTGCCACGCGCCTCGGCCTCGCGGGGAGAGGCGAGGGTGAGATCGGGGCAGGTGGCCTCAACACGGGTGAGGAAAATCTCCTGCAATTCCAGAGATCTGGCGCGCAGGTCGGTCATGTCCACGTCTTCCCAGACATCGAGCGCGGCATCGAGGGCTGCGAGTTGCAGGATTGCGGGCGTGCCGACGCGCATCCGCTCAACCCCCGGCGCGGGGCGGTAGTCGAGATCGAAGGCGAAGGGCGCTTCATGCCCGAGCCAGCCCGAAAGCGCCGGGCGCACGCGATCCGCGAGACGGGGCGCAACATAGATGAAGGCCGGGCCGCCGGGGCCGGAATTGAGGTATTTGTAGCTGCATCCGACAGCGAAATCCGCATCCGCACCGGTCACATCGACGGGGATCGCGCCTGCGGAATGCGCCAGATCCCAGACCACCAACGCGCCCGCCTCATGGGCCTTGGCGATCAGGCGGGCCATGTCATGCTTGCGGCCTGTGCGGTAATCGACTTCGGTGAGCATCAGCACGGCGAGGCTTGGATCAATCGCGGCCTCAACCGCTTCGGGCGCGACGGTTTTCAGCCTGTAATCCCCGCCCAGAGTGCGGCAGAGCCCTTCGGCCATATAGAGGTCAGAGGGGAAATTGCCGGTGTCAGACAAGATCACACGGCGATCAGGGCGTAGCTCAAGCGCGGAGGCGAGCGCCTGATAGACCTTGATCGAGAGCGTATCGCCCATGGTCACTGTGCCGGGCTGCGCGCCAATCAATCGGCCGATGCGGTCACCGACGCGCGCGGGCAGGTCCATCCATCCCGCACGGTTCCAGCCCGTGATCAGCATCTCGCCCCATTCGCCCGTGATCGTCTGCGCCACGCGCGCAGCCACGCCGCGCGGCAAGGGGCCCAGCGAATTGCCGTCGAGATAAATCACACCCTCGGGCAGATCAAACATCGCGCGGGTGGCGGCAAAATCGGTCACGCAGGTCTCCAATTTATGAGTCTATCTTTGGTTGGCGACTCCGACACGGGCCGTCAAGGCTCTTGTAATTAAAATGCAAATAATCGAATGTGATCGCATAGCAACGGAGGATCCTGCATGCGCGCGTTTTTTGCTTATGGCCTGACGGCTTTTGCTCTTTTGGCCAGCCCGGCCTCGGCCAATGATCTGGCAGACGAGTTCGGGGCTTATCTTGATTTCGCCGGATATACCGAAGGCGTGATCATGGTCGAGCAACTGACCGAGGACATCCTGCCCAGTGTCACCTTTGTCGATGCGCGCAGTGCTGATGAATTCAGCGCAGACGGGATCGACGGGGCGCTGAATATCGAATGGCGTGAGACGCTGGAGCGGCTTGACGAGCTGCCCGGCAGTGGCATGGTCGTGGTCTATTGCAACACCTCCGTGCTTTCGACCCAGAGCATGCTGATCGCGCGGATGATGGGGCGCTCGAATGTGCTGGTGCTGCAAGGCGGGCTTACCGCCTGGCAGGCCGAGCATGGGGCGCATTAGGCGCGTGCTGCGCTGGCTCGATTATCCGCCGGTCTGGCTGTTGGGAGCACTGGGTCTCGTCTGGCTTGAGACGCTCGTACTGCCGGGGCTGGTGCCTTGGGCTATCGTGCGGGGTTTCGGGACAATACTGATGCTTCTGGCCATCGCGATCTTCGCACTGGCCGCATGGGAATTCCTGCGCGCGCGCTCGACCATTATCCCGCACCAGACCCCGCAAAAGCTGATCACCACGGGGATTTTCGCGCTCTCGCGCAACCCGATCTATCTGGCGGATGTGATCTTGCTGGCAGGGCTCAGCCTGCGCTGGGGCGCAGTCTCCGGTCTGGCGCTGGCGCCGGTGCTGGCCTGGATCCTGCAACAGCGCTTTATCCATGACGAAGAGGCACGGTTGCGCGCCAGCTTCGGCATGCAGGCCGATGCCTATCTCGCCCGGACACGCCGCTGGATCTGAGCCCGTCACGGCCATGCGTCGCAGTCGGGACGTTGCGGCATTTCGTATTATTGCGCGCTTGTGAAACAAAATTGCGCAGGTTAAGGATGCGCGATGCCATTTGGGCCGGGACTCGGTGACGGAGCCCGGTGAACCTGAACGAAAGGGGGACGACGCGTGAAAGTCGGGGCGTTGAAGGAAATCAGGCAGGGCGAAGCGCGGGTCGCGCTCACGCCCGAAAGTGTCGCTCAGATCAAGAAGCTGGGCCATGAATGTTATGTCGAGGCCGGGGCGGGTCTCGCCGCAGGCTTCAGCGACGCGCTGTATGAAGCCGCCGGTGTCACCGTCGTTGCAGATGCCAAGGCGCTCTGTGATGCCGTCGATATCGTCATCAAGGTGCGCGAGCCCCAGATCGAGGAAATCAAGCTGCTGCGCGAGGGGCAGACGCTGATCTCCTTCTTCTGGCCCGCGCAGAACACCGAGATGCTGGAAGCCGCGAAAGCGCAGGGCTCCACAGTGATCGCGATGGACATGGTTCCGCGCATCAGCCGCGCTCAGAAGATGGATGCGCTCTCCTCGATGGCCAATATCGCAGGCTACCGCGCTGTGATCGAGGCCGGCAACAATTTCGGGCGCTTCTTCACGGGGCAGGTGACCGCTGCGGGCAAGATCCCGCCCGCGCGTGTGCTGATCGTGGGCGCAGGTGTTGCGGGTCTGGCGGCCATCGGCACGTCAACGAGCCTCGGCGCGATTACGATGGCGTTCGATGTGCGCCCCGAAGTGGCCGAACAGATCGAGTCGATGGGGGCGGAATTCGTCTTCCTCGAATTCGAAGACAATGCGACGGATGGTGCAGAGACCGGCGGCTATGCGGCCCCGTCGAGCCCGGAATTCCGCGAAAAGCAGCTTGAGAAATTCCGCGAATTGGCGCCCGATGTTGATATCGTCATCACCACAGCGCTGATCCCCGGACGCCCGGCACCGAAGCTCTGGACCGAGGATATGGTGCAGATGATGAAGCCCGGCTCGGTCATCGTCGATCTGGCGGCTGAGAAGGGCGGCAACTGTGATCTCACGGTCATGGATGAGCGGCTGGTCACCGAAAACGGTGTTATCATCATCGGCTACACGGATTTCCCGTCGCGCATGGCGGCGCAATCATCGACGCTCTATGCGACGAATATCCGGCATATGCTGCACGATCTGACGCCAGAGAAAGACGGCGTGGTCAACCATAACATGGAAGACGACGTCATTCGCGGCGCGACTGTGACCCATGCGGGCGAGATCACCTTCCCGCCGCCGCCGCCGAAAGTGAAGGCGATTGCGGCCAAGCCCAAGGAGAAGGTCAAGGAGCTCACGGCGGAGGAGAAACGCGCGAACGAAATCGCCGCCTTCAAGGCCGAGACCAAGATGCAGGTCAGCATGCTGGCCGGTGGCGCGGCCTTCGTGCTGGCCGTGGGTCTGGTTGCGCCGGAATCCTTCATGCGCAACTTCATCATCTTCGTGCTGGCCGTCTTCGTGGGCTTCCAGGTGATCTGGAAAGTCAGCCATTCGCTGCACACACCGCTGATGGCTGTGACCAACGCCATTTCCTCGATCATCATCGTGGGGGCGCTGTTGCAGATCGGGTCGAGTTCCGGGCTGATCACAGTGCTCGCGGCGCTGGCGCTGTTGATGGCGGCAGTGAATATCTTTGGCGGCTTTTTGGTGACACGGCGCATGCTCGCCATGTTCCAGAAATCCTGACGGCAGGAGGAATAAGAGATGGATTTCGGATTTACAGTTGCGGCCTATGCGGTTGCGACAGTTCTCTTTGTCCTGTCGCTGGGCGGTCTGTCCGGTCAGGAAAGCGCCAAACGCGCAATCTGGTATGGCATCGCAGGGATGACCGTCGCCGTGGTGGCGATGCTGGTCGGGCCTGGCTCGGGCCTCTGGGCGCTCAGCCTCGTGCTGATCGCGATTGGTGGCGTGGTGGGCTGGCAGCTCGCCACCCGCGTGCAGATGACCCAGATGCCCGAACTTGTGGCCTTCATGCATTCGCTGGTCGGTCTGGCGGCGGTCTTCGTGGGCCTCAACGCGCATTTCGAGATCGGGCGCGTGGCCGAGGTCTTTGCGAGTGCCAATCTGCCCTTCCCGCAGCCCCAAGGGCTGATGTCGCAGGCGGCCTATGACGTCTATCTGAACATGACCAATTTCGCCGCGATCATTGGCAAGAAAACCGCTGTGGAAGTGACCATTCTGCGCGTCGAGTTGATGATCGGCATCTGGATCGGCGCTGTGACTTTCACAGGTTCGATCATCGCCTATGGCAAGCTTGCGGGCCGCGTCGACTCGGCGGCCAAGCAACTGCCCGGCGGCCATATGCTGAACGCGGGCGCTGCGGGCCTGTCGGTGATCTTCGCCGCCCTCTATCTGATGAATGCCGACAGCGCGGGCACGTCCTTCTTCATGCTGCTGGTCCTGACGGCGCTCGCGCTCTTCATCGGCTACCATCTGATCATGGGGATTGGCGGCGCGGATATGCCGGTGGTCGTGTCGATGCTGAACTCCTATTCGGGTTGGGCCGCGGCTGCGATCGGCTTCTCGCTTGGCAATGAACTGCTGATCGTCGTGGGCGCGCTGGTCGGCGCATCGGGCGCGATCCTGAGCTACATCATGTGCAAGGCCATGAACCGCAGCTTCATCAGCGTGATCCTGGGCGGCTTCGGCGGCACCTCCGGCCCGCAGATGGAGGTCGAGGGCGAGCAGGTCGCGATCAACGCCGATGGTGTGGCGACGGCGCTCAATGAGGCCGATAGCGTCGTCATCGTGCCGGGCTACGGCATGGCCGTCGCGCAGGCGCAGCAGGGCGTGGCGGAACTGACCCGCAAGCTGCGCGCGAAGGGCAAGAATGTGCGCTTCGCCATTCACCCGGTCGCGGGCCGTCTGCCGGGGCATATGAATGTGCTTCTGGCCGAGGCCAAGGTGCCCTACGACATCGTGCTTGAGATGGACGAGATCAATGACGACTTCCCGGATACGGATGTGGTGATCGTGATTGGCTCGAATGACATCGTGAACCCGGCCGCGCAGGAAGACCCGAACAGCCCGATTGCCGGGATGCCGGTTCTGGAAGTGTGGAAGGCGAAGCAGGTGTTCGTGTCCAAGCGCGGGCAGGGGACCGGCTATTCGGGCATCGAGAACCCGCTCTTCTACAAGGACAACACGCGGATGTTCTATGGCGACGCAAAAGCCTCGGTGGACAGCCTGCTGCCGATGATCGATTGATCGGTGAGAGTTGCGGAAAAGGCCCCCGGTTTGGGGGCCTTTTTTGTTTGTGGTTATTGGGGTTTGGGTGGGGGCGTGTAGGTGTCGTGTTTGGCCTGCCACTTGCGCCACTCAGTCTCGAAAGAGTTTGCGCCCTTATCGGGAAGTTCCCAGTCCGGCCAATGCTTGGGTCGCAATAATTGTGTGTTTAGCGGTGTGGTCGCGTCTCCAAATGTTCTACTCAATACAGAGTTCTCACCAATTTCAGATGGGAGCGTAGCGTTTCGAAAAGCTACCTGTTCAATAGAAGAACCCTTTAGGATGAAGCCATGTGTGAGGTCTCCTTCAATCAAGGCATGTTGCAGCTTAGAGTTGATAAAGAAAACACGGTTGGCTGGTACAACTCCTTCAGGCTCATATACGATTCGCGCGCCAATTAGTTGGCTTTCAACGAAGTGTGTGAACTGAAGTGCCGCCTCTGTCAGATCGACACGATCCATAATTGCCAACGTGAAGTCTGTGGAACCTAATCTTGCAAAAGACAGGTTTGCTCGTGCCATGGAAGCTCTGATAAACTGTGCTCCGTTGAGATTTGCTTTCGAAAAATTGGTGTCGTTACAATAAGCGCCTTCCAATTGGCTTCTGAAAAGTATGGCGTTCTCAAAATTCATCCCGACAAGGTTTGCGCGGCGCAGACACGTCCTGCGCAGGTTGAGTTTAAAGGACTCGCCCACCTGGTCTATATGACGCCGCTCAATTTCAATTTGTTTTTTTGAGCGCAGACCAAGCACTTTAAGTGCCAGTGCTATATCTGTCCGTGGCTCTCGCAAGGTTTCGATCCACAGTTCGATCTTGCCAATCTCAGAATCACGTTCAGTGTAATGCGCATCTGCATCCAATCGGATGAACGGGTCAGAGGATGTGTCGACTGCTGGCGCGTTCTCGCGGATATAAGCGCAGAGGATTTCCATCACCCGCACATGGTCGCGGCCCTTGTCATGGATCGTCGAATCTTGCGCGATGCGTTCCAGTGACAAGATCGCACCCATGCGCACCTCTATATTTGGCACGGTTTCTTTGAAAACCTCCCATGCTCCATACTCGGCCACATGATCGGTTGGGTTCTTCTTGATGCTCTCGCCTTGCCATTCGATAATTGTCACTTCTCGCGGCCATTCGTGGATTTCATATTCAATACCTTCGGCCACATCATCGGTTTCTTCATGATACGAAAGGGCACCTCGAAAAATTGCCCTGACGTGGCCGGGACGGTATGAGGCTGTCAGAGTTCGGCTGCTGGAGCGTTACGATGGCGCAGATGGGTTTCTTTGATCTTTCAGACCGCTATGCGAGC
>PXDM01000525.1 GCA_003565055.1 Paracoccaceae bacterium | reverse complement strand
TCCCCTTTGCAAGAAGCCGAAGTAACGAAAGTAGGTTAGTACGATCAGCGTCTAGAGACAAAGCAAACACAGCATCTCGTAATAACTCACGCTCTTCCCGTTGATCTCCAATGCGCCAGCCCGGTGCTATACCAATCTCAAAGCCAAAACCAGCAGCGATCTTTACAAAAAAACTATCCAGTGTGCAGATATTCAGCTTGTGCTGACTCCTTACCAGCCTAAGCAAAGCATCTCGACATCTGATCATGGAGAGGCGTGGAATGCCGATATCATTGCCCAGCTGCTCTGCCATCTCCTCAGAAAGAGCAGCCTTGGCCAACCTAGAGAGCACGCGGCCAAGAATTTCTCCCGCGGCCTTACGGGTAAAGGTAGTGGCAAGAATTCGACTCGGTTCTTCGCCGGCTAACAATAACGCCAAGAAACGACTAGAGAGGGCATAGGTCTTTCCACTACCAGCACTTGCTCTCAGTAGTACAGCTGATGTGCTTTTCCCATTCTCTAACACTACTCCTCCAACTCCTCTTCTTGCCCAAAGCTCTGCCTGCCGCAAATAACCGCGAAATCATCATACCCAAGACCAAGATCACGAGGAGGCCAGAAGCGACACATCGAAACATCATTGACGACCTGCTTTGCTACTGTTTCAGCTTCCTGCAACTCTTCTATGCTCCACTTTGCCCACTGTAAAGATGTGGCATTCACATCGGCTGAAAGATTGATGTATCCAAGACAAGGATTAATACCTGGCTGCTCTTTTTCAAGCATCAAGTAGTATAACGGTAACTGCAGATCTACCCACTCGCCCTTCTTTCTATGTACCTTATCAGGGGGGAGAGGCTTGTCTCCACTCTTATAGTCAAAAACAGCAAGCTCTCCTGTCGCCCTGTTACGATCAATTCTGTCTATTCGACCGCTGACACCTATGTTATCTCCCCGTTCGTTTTCAAAAAACAAATTATCTCTACCAAAGCTCCTCTCGGTTTGCTCAATAACCCACCCCTCCTTCACCCAATCAGCCTGCCAACGAGCAAACAAATTCAGCCGCTCTCTTGCCTGCTCAATCTGCAAACGCACTGCAGGGAGACAAAGGCAGCCGAACTGCTCGGCTACAACCTGATTCAACAACTTGTCCAGGACCCCGGCGATCCTTTCGGGCTCCGTCAAGCAAGCCTCTTTGGTCCTGCCGAATCGATTCAAAACCTCATGCAGTAAATTGCCAAAAAGATTAGGCTCCATCTCATATAATTGATCACTCTCACTTCTAAGCTTAAGCACGTACTGCAGATAGAAACGGTAAGGACAGCGAAGGTAACTGCGGAAGGCAGTTACCGATAGGTTTGTTATTACTACTCCCTTAGTATTAGGTGGAGGTGGCATAAGAAAATTTACACCATCATCACTCTCTGATTCAACAACAGCAGAGTAAGCCCTTCTGCTGTAAAAGAGATCCAGCCTGCTGGCGACACTCCTCTCCTCTCCCGCAAGTGCCAGCCGACTCAAGGTCAACGGCTCTCCTGTTAAAGCTCTTTGCGCCGAAATTAAGCAACAAAGGTCACGACTCTCTCGCAGAGCAGCGAGAATATATAGATCCCTCGCGTAACGATGAGCATTATCAGGCAGCCCAAGATGTTCTCGCATAGAATCTGGCAAAAAAGGATTTATATCAACATTGCCCGGAAGATATTCCTCGTTAAGTCCTGAAACAATAACAACGGCACCATCATCAAGAAGCAGCTCCAGCCACCCCAGAACCTCAATAGCATCACCATTCGGCGGCTTGGGGACATCCCTTGTCTTCAACCCCTCCTCTAACAAAGAAAAGGCTTCTGTCGCGCTGAATGTTAGTGAGCCCAATTGAGCTAACATAGCCAGCTGATCCAGCTCATCTCTTATCGCGGCACATGCGTCCACAATCTGCTTCTGGGAGACTTTTTCCCTTCTGTTCGTGAAAAGCACATAAACCTCCAGGAGAAAGGAGCTAATCATCTCAGCAAAATCTCTCCAACTAGCGCATAAAGTGACGCGCTGCAGAAGTTGATCCAACACCGCAACCAATGATGTAATCAAGTTCTTCTCGCTCGGAGTGCCAGGCATTTCATCATAAACAATGTGCTGCAAATGCTGGCTCTGGTAGTTATCCAAGAGACTGGCAAACTCACTACCATCGAGTCTAAACCGATTATCTTCAGGATATTGAGAAACAAACCAGGCGGCAAAATCAGGATGGCGAAGAAGAGTGCCCAAATCACGCACACTACGGCTCCTCACAAAGGCAAAAAGCCTCCTCAAGAGTTCAAAGGGTGAGGTTCCTACTACCGGCACCCCCTCTGCCGTATGAACCCTAAGATTTTTTTCGCTGAGTTCGCTCTCCAAGAGAGGAATCAGAGGGCTCTCTGACACTCCAACCGTTATCTCCTCTGAGGAGAATCCCGCCCCCTTCGTCCGCGTAATTATCTCTGCTATTAAGGAGATTTGATCCTCACTGCGATAAACAAAATGAAGCTCTTCCTCCCTAATGTTCAGGGCAAACTCCCCCCAATACTCTGAATTTAAACAACCAAAATCATCAAAGCCATCGCGATGCTCTTCGGGAGCATGGATCATTGTAACTATGGACTTCCTGGAAAGACTTAGTAGCTTTTTAAGCTGCAAGGGCAGATCAATAGTGGAGATAAGACAAATTGTGCTTGGCCCACTAGCGGCAAAATTCAGATCCTCTGAATAGGTATTATCTGCTTGCTCAGGATCTGCGCTGAATAATCGTAAAAGGTTTAAATCCAAGTCAAAGAGACCAGCCTTTTTTAGCGTAGAGTGATACTCCCTTTGTGCTTGACTTAGTGCTTGCCAACGTCTTTCATCTATACTCACCATGCGACCCAATCTTAGTGCAGCATCGCTCATAGATAATCCCGCCGCTGCCAAATCTAGGTGCAACTGATCCAATTCCTGTGCTGTGGAGACCCAATCAATCACACTTTGTGAGGCTGGTGGAAAAGGGAGCAGGGCCTTTTGCAGATCTGGAGGAAGCTGCTGCAAGGCGGCTATCCAACTTACCATTCGAGCCAAGGGGGGGGCTTTCTCACTGTCTGCAGGTGGGGATAGAAGAAGCTCAGGGAGTGCGCCAACCGTAAGCATCTTAGGAGGAAAGAGAACAATTTTCCTTCTCTCCGCCTCTAACACCAGGTGGGTTGTCAAACGTCGAAGGGCCCGACGACCAGGAAGAACCAGGGCGATATCTCGCAAATCCACCCTATCTTGGCTTGTGTTACGCGCCTGATACTCTTGCAGCAGTTCCCTAGCCACAACACCTAAAAAAGGGCAACGCCAACCAAGAAAGCGCCTTTCTAGCCTTGTTGTATGGCCACTATCATTGAACTCAGAAAAATGACTATCGCGAGACATGGAAGACCCCAACTAGTGTCTGTTCACTATGGTGTGGACAGACACTAACTATAGAGCAGTGATGTTGTGACAGTCCAGTAGACAAAAGGACTTGAAGCAGAGGCAAGTCATGAACTAATCTCCCATCACTTCAGATAAGGGGCTTTTAATATGGCAAATGAATATAAGTTATTGAACTCTGAGACAATCTTTACTGGTCGGGTTTTTTCTTTGCGCAGAGATACACTTTCTCTAGGAGAGAGTCCCAGCTTTGTGCGAGAGGTAATTAGCCATCCAGGGGCGGCGGTTTTTATCCCACAGTGCCCCGATGGTCGGCTTATTATGGTTAAACAGTATCGACACGCCGTGGGAACGGAGGTATTGGAGTTTCCCGCCGGCACTCTGGAAGCTGGAGAAACTCCACTCTCCTGCGCCAAGCGCGAGATTCAAGAAGAGACAGGATTCGCGGCCGAGGAGTGGCTTAATTTGGGCACGTTATTTCCTACCCCCGGTTTTTGTAGTGAGATACAACACCTTTTTTTCGCTCGCAACCTAAGAGAGAGTAAGATGGCATGTGATGATGATGAAGTTCTAGCCAATGAATACCTAACGGTCAATCAAGTAGAGAACAAAATCGT
>PXDM01000021.1 GCA_003565055.1 Paracoccaceae bacterium | reverse complement strand
CGGCGGTGGATGCGCTGATCGCGCAGGCCACCGCGCCCGAGCCGCTGCAAAGCGCCATCGTCACGCTTGAGCGCGCGGGGCCTGATGCGCCCGGCCATGACCGGATCCCGGCGCTGCGCGGGGCGCTCAATACCGCGCGGCAGGTCGCGCGCAATGATGCCGCACTCGCGCCGGGGTTTTTCGGCCGCGCCGAGGAGCTTGCGCAGATCGCGGACTGGATCGCGCGGCCGCAATCCGTGGCGCCACTGCGCGCGCTGCATATTTCGGGCCTGCCGGGGATCGGCAAATCCTTCCTGCTGGAGCGCGCGCTGCAACTGGCGCGGCTCGATCAGGCCCCCGTCATCCTGCGGCTGGATTTCGACCGCGCAGCGTTGCAGATGCTCGACACTTACGCGCTGTTTGAGGAGATCTCGCGTCAGATCGGGGACGGGCTGCCCCATGTCGCCGCTGCGCTGCGTGACCACCGGCTGCGCAGCGCTGAGGATCTGGCGGCGATGTCCGGCACGCTCAGGCGTCGTGCGGTGCCCCATGATCTGATCGCGGCGATGACGGATGCGCTCGCCCAATCCGGTCGCGGGGTGCTGATCGTGCTCGACACGCTGGAAATGCTGCGCCGCCGGGGCGAGACCTATGTGATGACGCTTTTTGAGCAGCTTGACCGCCTCGCAGCGCGGGATCGCGTGCCGATCAGCCTCCTGTCGGCGGGGCGCGGCGATGCGCTGGAGCCGGTGCCCGACCGCGTGAGCGCGCATCTGGTGCTTGCGGGGCTTGAGCCCGAGGCCGCGCGCAAGCTGCTGGCCGCGCGCGAGGTTGACCCAAGGCTCTGGCCGCAGATTCTGCCGCTCGCCCGAGGCAATCCGCTGCTCTTGCTGCTGGCTGCGCGCGCCGCAAGCAGCGCGGCGCTTGATGCGGATGCGGTGCCGCAGGGCGCGAGCGATATCGTCGTGGCGGGCTATCTCTACCGTGCGATCCTGTCGCGGGTGCCCGAACGGCTGCGTCGCATCGCCAGCGAAGGGCTGATCCTGCGCCGCATCAATGCCGAGGCGCTTTGCGAAGTGCTGGCCCCGGCATTGGGCCTCGCGATCACGCCCACCGAGGCCGGGGCGCTGCTCACGGATCTTGGGGCGGAGCATTGGCTGGTCGTGCAGAGCGAGGGCTGGCTGCACCATCGCAGCGATGTCCGCGCGGTCTGTCTGGAGCTGATCTATCGCGACAACCCCGCCCGCGCCGCTGACATCGACCGCCGCGCGGCTGACTGGTTTGCCACGCGCGACCCGCTGAGCGCGCTTTATCACCGGCTGCAACTGACCCGCAGCGGCGCGGACTTGCCGCAGATCGCGCGGGATCTGGCCGCGCGTTTCAGTGATGCGATGCTGGGCGAGCTGCCCGAACGCGCCCGCGATGCGGTGCGTCAGGCCGCGGGCCAGCGCTCGGATTTCGCGCGCATGGGCGCACCCCCGCCACCGACATCGCGCGCCCCGCCGCCGGTCAGCGCGCGCCGCACGGATGAGGCGCTCTGGCTGCAATATGATGCGGCGACGGGCCGGGCCGTTGCGCGCGATCTGCCCGCAGGCGAATACCTGGCCGAGCCTGACCCGCGCGCGCTGCGCGATCTCGAACTGATGCTCGAAGCGGGTGAGTTGCGCGAGGCGGGGTTCATTCTCGCCCATGGCTACACGGCCCCGGTCCGCGCCGAAACGCAGGCAGGGCTGTTGATGCTCGCGCAGCACTGGCAGACAGGGCGCTGGGCGCTGGCGCGTCAGGTCTTCGCGCGACTGCCCGAGGCGGCTCTCGAGGACGCGATGGCGCAGAGCCCGCAGCTACTGGGGCGGACCCTTCTGGAGCTTTGGGCCGAGTTTCGCTTTGATGCGCTGGTCGCACGGCTCGACGCGCCTGGGTTCCTGTCGCAAACGCGCGAGGTGATGCGCCAGTCGGGGCGGATCGGGCTTGCGGGCGGGGCGCTCGATTTCGCCTGTCTCGCGGCGCGCTGCGATGCGGATGCGCCGCTCGACTGCACGGCCGCGCAGGCCGCGTTGCACCCGTATCTTGCGCGCCCCGCGCCCGATGCCATGCGCGACGCGCGGGCGCGCGCGGACCGGCTGCGGCGCAGGCTGGGGCTTTTCCTGCCCCCGAAAACGCCCGAGGCCGAGGCGGCGCTGCAGCATGCGCAGGCCATCGCGCCGCTCAACCCCTATGCGGGCGTGCTGCAAGCCATGGTGCAGGCCGCGCAGGAAACCGGGGCCGGGCCGCTGCCGGGCTATCTGCATGCCCTCGGCCCGCGCCTGCCCGAGATCGCCGCGCGCCTCACCCCGGCGCTGGAGGGCGCGCCGCGCGCCGATGCGCCTTTCGACGTGGCCGAGGGGCTCAACGCCATGGGCCTCGGCGCGGATTGGGCGCGCGGTTTTGCCTTTCACCACCCGGTGCCCGACCTGCCCACGCTCGCCCGCGCGGCAGACCGATGGCGGCTTGCGACGCTGGGGCTCTGGGCTTACGGCGCGCGCACTCCGCAGGGCTGGACCGCGCCAGTGCAGGACAGCGACCCGGCCAGCCGCGCGCTGGCCCGCCGCCTCGCGCGCGATGAAGCGCCAGAGACTGCCTCCCATGCGCTTTTGTGGCTCTGGGCGGACCCGGCGCGCAAAGGCACAGACGGGAAGCAGGCGCGGCGGCGGCTCGCCAAGCGCTACAGTGACGCCCAACGCGCGGCGCGGGCGGCCAGTGATCCCGTTGACGCGGCCCTGGCGCAGCTGCAAGGCGCGGATGTCCCCGGCATCATCGCCGCCCCGCTGGCCGTGCTCGCAGCACGACAGCTCGCCCCCGAGGACGCCCTGACCCCGCCCACCCCCTAGCAAGATGGAGAGCCCGAGATGAAGGACGCAGAGAAACGAGAAAGCCTCAACCGCCTTGAGCGCCTGATGCAGGGCGGCAGTTTCGACACGGCCCGCGCGGCCATCGAGAAAGGCGCGCCCATCCTGCGCGAGATGGGCTTTGACCGCGAGCGGGCGCGCGAAGCGCTCGACACGCCGCCGAACCAGCTGGAATCGCGTCTCGGCCTGCCCAGTTCAGCGCTCGAAGCGATTGTGCGCAGCACCAACCGCCCCCCGCTGCTGGTGCAGGATGATCAGGTGGTCGACAAGGCGAGCCTGATCGGCCCGTTTCCCGTCGGGACCGATCGCAAGGTCGCCGCGATCGAGCCGCTGCTGGCATCGGTCGGGCGGATCGAGTTTTTCAATCACGATCTGGCCTGGGGCGGGACCGGCTGGGTCATCGCGGAGGACGGGCCGGACCATTATCTGATCGTCACCAACCGCCATGTCGCGCAGCTCGTGGCGCGGCGGACCTTTCGCGGGGATGGCGTGTTCATGTTCAGCCCCGCGAATGTGCCTTATGGGGCGGCGATTGACTTCAATGCCGAGGTCCGCGCGCCCGAAGACCTCGCACGCGAATTGCGCATCGCGCAATTCACCTATCTCGCCGAAGATACGGCGGCTGATATCGCGCTGGGGCGGGTGCCACGGCCGAAGCCGACGATGGGGTTCCGGGTCCATCCGCTGCCGCTTGCGCCCAAAGATGGCGCAGATCGGGAGCTGGTCGCCGTGGTCGGCTATCCGGCCTCTGATCCGTTTCGCAATGATACGACCGATATGGAGCGCTATTTCCGTGGGCTCTATGAGGTCAAGCGCTTCTCGCCGGGCTATCTGCGGGTGCAGGGCGGGCCGACCGTGCTCAGCCATGATTGCACGACGCTGGGCGGCAATTCCGGCTCGCCGGTGATCAGCCTCGAGAGCGGCGCGGCGGTGGGGCTGCATTTCGCAGGGGTCTATGGCGTGAGCAACAGTGCCGTGCGGATCAGCACAGTGCGCCGGGTTCTCGATCAGGCGATGCGCGGGCGTGTCCATGACATGCGGCTGCCCGAGAGCGGCGCGACTGCGCCGGATGATCTGGAATCGCGCGATGGCCGTCATGGGCCTGAGCATTTCGAGGGCCGCGAGGGCTATGACCCCGACTTCCTGCAGGTCGCGCCCAT
>PXDM01000033.1 GCA_003565055.1 Paracoccaceae bacterium | reverse complement strand
CTTCACCGCGGCCGCGCACGCGCAGCGCGCAACCGACTATCTCCACGGCTTGCAGCCCGTGATCGACGAAAACGACGAGGCCGCCGCATAGGCGGCCTCTTGGCCACAACTTCAACAACGCAACGAAAGGATCGAAATCATGACCAAATTTATCATCTCACGCGGCGAATATGTCGTGCACAACATCATCATTGAAGCTGCGGACGAAGACGCTGCCGAAGCTACCGCGAAAGAAATCCCGATCGATGATGAGCGCTGGCGCGAATGCGGCCCGCTCGGTCACGACGTTCTGTATCAGTGCGAAGGACCATATCCGTTCGATTAGAAAATCGATCGAGGCCGCCGTAAGGCGGCCTCACTCATCGGCAAACCGGACCAACTCGTGCTCGTTAAAGCTGTGCTTCGCATAGATTGCGGCGGCGTGACGGTACGGTACGTCCATGAATTTTTTCGCGAACCACTGGAAAAAACGGTCATCGGACATGCCCGTTTGAAACGGTATGTCTCGCCCGAAGCTCTTGAGAGGCGGCACGATGGCACGAGCTTTCCCGATGAGTTCAGTTGTGCGCTCGTCGAACAGAGACGGCTCGACGAGGTCTTCGAGCACGAAATAGGCCATGTAGGCAGTCTGGAGAGCGGGAACCATGTCGCGCGGGATCGCAAATACCTGAAGTTCTGCTTCACTGATAAGATCGAGAGCGTCGGATGGACTGATCCGCTCGGTCGTGTCGATTATGTAGTCATTATCGGCTGCGAAATTTTCGGTTGCCTGAGCCAAGAGGTTCCGCAATTCATTGATCTCGTCTTCTGTCATGTTCGGTCTCCAAGGGCTGTGACAACTCGATGGATCATAATACTTTCAACGGCGTTCCCGCCAGTTCCACCTTTCGGAGTGCTCGGCGCATGGCGGAAATCCGAACGATATTCGGCTACGCCGATCGGTGATGGGCAGACGCAGCGGTCGCACGCCGCCTCCAGCCGCCGCGCCGCATCGTGAACGCGGCGCGGGACATAGGTGATCCAGTCGAGGTTTGATGAACTGGTGCTCATGACGGTTTCCGTTCCTGATCATCTGTGAGCATCGCGTCGATCTTGGCCTTGAGCAGAAGCGCACGGCGCTCGCCATCGAGCACGATCGCCACCGGCGTCAAAGTGCCCGCATGCTGAAGCAGTACCTCGTAGTAGCCGGAACGGCGCCGCGCGACATGCACGCCGCGGCATTCACCGCGCGGAATGACGACGGGTGTTCTGTGCAGCCCGCTGTCTATGATCAGCGTATCGTCCCGCCGTTCCACGGCCAGATATGGGCTATCGGTCAAGTCGCGCCATAGATGGGCCGTGACGCCGCCGAACATCAGGAGCATGAACGCCACGCCGAGCGCGAAGCCCCAGCCATCGAGATCGGGCGGGGGCTCGCCCGGCACCCATGTGCGCGCGAGCTCGACCAGCGGCGCGAGAGCGGCCGGAATCCCGGTGATGATCGCCTTCGCCAGTTCGCCAAGGTTTTGCGGCGGGGTTCCCGATGCGCCGTAATACAGCGCGGGCGCGCTCACGATGATAAGCAGCGCAAGGATCATCACGCCCGCAAAGTATCGCCTGCCGATCTCGGGGTTCGGGAAATGGCCTTCGAGGCGCACGGCATCGTCCTCGCGCACAATGACCAGTCTTCCCATGATTCTGGTCTGGATCAGATTCTTGAATGTCATTGCCTCACTCCTGTTTCGGGGGCCGGCCGCGTTTGCGGGAAGGCCGGTCAATGGCGACGTTCAGCCCGTGCTCCTTGGCCAGCATCCTGATTTTCGCCATCGCCTCGCGCTTGCGTTCGGCGTCGCGCCTGGCGAGGTGTTCGCTTGCGGCCTTGATCAGCCGCCGCAGCTCCTCATCGCTGGCCTGTTCGAGATCGCGCACGACATCTTCGGGCGTCATGTGGCTGGCGTCATGGCCGCTCATCGTTTGATCTGTTTCCATCATCATTGCTCCTTTCAGGGTTCGGGTTCGGGTTTGGGTTTGGGCAGGCGCAGCGGGGCTACGCTGCGCTGCCTTGTCGGGTTCGTTCGCCTAAGCGGCATGACCGTCCTCCTAGCTCCATCCAAAATGTGCGCTGATGCGGTCACGCGCGTTCAGGATTGCCCGCGTATCGTCGTCGGTGCCGCCCTGATCGGGATGCGCCTGCTTGATGGCGCGGCGATAGGCGCGCTTGAGATCATCCGGCGTGAAGCCGGATTGGGGCAGCCCGAGCAGCGCGCAGGCTTCCGCAATCGATGAGGTGCCGGTCGCCATCTCCGGGCCGAACGCGGCGCCCCCTTCATCCCACGCATTGCGGTGCCTGGCGCCGCGCGCGATCAGCCACACAAGCAGGGCGGTGCGCATGGCAACCGTCAACATAATAGCCAAGGCGTAGCTGAGGCCGACCAGCGCCGCCGGCAGGATTGCCCTCAAGGCCGCGAAGATCACGCGGAGCAAGGCCGCGAGCACAAGGCCGAGCCCTCTCAGAAGCGTGGGCAAGAGACCCAGCCCGATCAGAAAGAGGAACAGCCCGATGTGATAAAGCCAGGCGTCATCGACGCCCCAACGCACCAGCAGGTCGATGATCCAGCGTTCAAATTGCATGACCGATACCCTCCCAGAGGCAGAACAGGCCGTAGCCAAGTGCCGCGAGGTAGATCAAGGCCGCGACCGGATGCGGCGCGAGCAAGAAGGCGATGGCATAAAGCCCCTTGCCGAGGAGCCGCCGTGGCCAGGCGCCGAACGCCGCCGGCGTCCGCCCCGACTGATACGGGTTGCGGTGAAACCGGCCCCGTAGTCCTGCGCGCTGCCAATACCGCGTCTTGCGCAGAAAGACGGGCTTGAGGTTGCGAATGAAGGCGATCTGCTTGTTGTCGTCGAAATGCAGGATTTCATCGACGGTCAGCAGCGGGCGCCGCGTCTCCGACGTGGAAGTCTTGCCGTCAGCATTGACCGAGCGGCTTTGCGTCGTGAATTCACCGATCAGCCGGTGAATATACTCCGCTGTCTCCAGATCGGCGGCGCCAAGAAACTGCCGCAGCCCGCAATTGGCGATGAAACCCTGCCATTCCTGGCCGTAGAGCGCCTTGACCTGCCCGATATTTTGGAAGATCGGCCAGAGCACCACGCGGTACTTGCGCAGCGTAGCGAGCCAGTTCGGAAACCGCGATATCTTGCGCAGCGCCGCGGCTTCGTCGATGACGAACAGCACCTTCTCGCGGGCGAGCGGGGCGCGCTGCATGGTCCAGATCGCACAGCCCATGGCAAGGCGCGGGATCGCGGCATGCGTCTCACTATATTCCAGCGGCAGGACAACGGCGATGATGCAGCCCTTCACGCGCTGCCCGCGCCGGTCCGTCCCCTTGAGCGCCCCGAAATCCACATCGCTGCGCTTGAGGTTCCGGCGCACGACCGGATCGGCGAGCCAGCGCAAATCTTGCTGGATCGTGGACATGACGGCCGAAAACTCTTCGGGCGCCTGTCCTTCGCGCCGCTCCATGGCGTTGGCTTCCGCCGCCACGAGACCGTCGGCGACCGGATTGGCCTGCATTTCTTTGAGCAGCTTGTCCCAGCCGTCAGCAGACTGATTCACCATCTCGTACAGCGTCCCGAGATGATGCTCGTCCTGCGGCCGCGCCGTGCGGATATGAATGATCAGCGCCTGCTTGAAGGTCTGGCCGGTATCCTTGAAGAACTGCGAGGAGCCGTTCTCACGGCCGCTGCGCGGCGTGAGCATCTCGGCAAGCAGCTCCGCATGCGCGGGGAACTGCGGGTCCTTCGGATCAAGTATGTCCATCGGGTTGAAGCCATGTGTCGGCAGCGCCCACGGCTCTTCCGGATGCATCCCGAACGGATTGATAACGGTGACCTTGTAGCCTCTGGCGCGCCACTGCTTGATCGCGATCGCCGCGTTCTCGCCGCCCGGATCGTTGATGAACGCAAAAGGGCACTCCAGAATGGCCGGCATGATCGCCGCCGTTCCCTTGCCGCTGCCCGACGGGCCGAAGGTGATGGCGTGCGT
>PXDM01000048.1 GCA_003565055.1 Paracoccaceae bacterium | reverse complement strand
TATTCAAGCTGATAACCATGGCTATTTGAGGGTTTGGGGAAGCTCTAATGCCTCAAATCTATATGTTAGCAAGTTTCGGCGTACAGTATTTCAATCTTCCCTATATTTTTTGGGTGTTAGCAAATTTAAATATTTGATAATTTTGATTTTTAGTAGAACCCTACGGGCTGCCACCTTTTCCTGAAAATGCTTGAATATCAAACCCTTAGGGGTCAGAATTGTCCCACCTTTCGGGGCGGCTGAAAAAAGTGGGACAGTTTGCGCAGCCCGTGTTGTTCGCCCTTTCCCGTTCATCCCTTGCCCTGATCGTCATCCAAGAGTGACTTTGGCCCGCCTTCTGACTTTTGGGTCCTCTGGCTTTTCCCGGCTTGGTCGGCCTGCATCTTCTTCAACGCGGCTTGCGCACTGACCTTTTGACGGGCGGCCCGCGTATAGGTCATCACCTCTTTGCTGTTCTTGTGACCGGTGATCGACATGATCTCGAACTCGCTGCAGCCAAGCTCGGCCAAACGTGCGGCAGCGGCTTTGCGCACCCCGTGGATCGAACAGTGGAACAAACCGGCCGCATCGCACCAATCGCGGACCTTGCCGCCGAACCCGGCAATGGTGAATGGCTTTCCATATTCGGTGATCAGGAATGTCTTGTCTCCAATGGTCGAGGCTTCGATGACCTCGGTCAAAGCTGGAACAAGCGGGATCTCCAGCCGCACGGGGTTGCGATTGCGATTCTTGTATTGCGTGAAGATCAGCCAGTCATTTTTCAGATGGGGCGGCCCAAGCCGGACGAGGTCACTGCGACGCTGGCCCGTGAACAAGGCAAGCGCCAGCGCCAGCCGCGCTGTGGTGCCGATCGGATGGCAGGCCTCATATTGCTCCACTTCCTCCATGGTCCAGCTGTGGAAACCCTCTCCGTTGCTCGGGAACATTTCGACCACGGCAGCAGGGTTCGAGGTGACAAGATCGTTGCGCAGGGCATGTTTGAACACGACCCGCAGGGCTTTGAGCAGTGTGTTCGCCGCCGACGGCGTCTCGACCATGGCATCGCGGCGGGCCCGAATGTGACGCGGCAAGATCAGGGCATAGGGTTTGTCACCGTCGTTCTGGTTCTGGCAGAACCGTTCCAGCACCCTGCGCCGCGTGACGCGAGTGGATTCATCGAGCTGCAGGAAATCCGCCGATGCGTAGTACTCCGAAATCAGCCACCGCATGGTTGTGCGATCCGGCCCAGCGGGGGCTTTGGGCTTTGCCTTTGGTTTGGGGTTCTTCAACGCAGCTTGGTAATCTTGCCAGAATTCAGGCGATCCCATTGGCCCACGCAGGCGCACCTTCGGCTGGCCCGCCTTGCGGTAGTATAGCCGCAGGTTGCCATGCCGGTCGCGATCCTCGACCACGTATTTGACCGTGATCTTCATTGCGGACTTGGGTCATCCCAAGGGTTGGCGGCGACAGGCTCCTCATCTTCTGGTAGGGCGTCAATCGCACGATCCAGCGCCCGCACATCCCACAACACCCTGCCCCGCAGCCGATGCGGCGCTGGCATGAACTTTTCGACCACCAGCAAATCAAAGGTCGATACGGACACGCCAGTATATGCCGCAGCCTCGACACGCGACAAAAGCCGCACAGTCGGCGGATCAAGCGGACGCCGCTTGCGGGGTGGCACGCTATCGGGATCAGGCATGCGAGACATTACCCATGCCTCCTTTGTTTCAGGCCGAGCAGGCATTCGGCAAAGTTCCACCATTCGCGCATACGCGTTCCTTTCGAATTGGCCCGATAAGGGCTGTAGAATTTGACTGCGATCCAGCTTTTTGGGGTGGCTGGGTTATGCGGGTTATATAGACGAAGAAATTGGGAAATTCTCGCGGAATTGCCCCTGATCGGCTTGAAAATTGTGTATAACCTACTGATCTTGTGTCAAAAAATATGTCATACAAAATTAGGTGTCGCCTGTAAGTTACCAATTTCCTTTCTCTTTTTGCCCACCTCCTCAAATCAGGAAAATCAATTCAAGGGTTGGGGGTTTTCCGATCTGGGGTGTTTGGGCTTTCTGAATTTCCTGTTTTGGATTGTCTTTGATCTTTCGGGGTTTTCCTTTCTTGTCCCCCGCGCGCTGTGCGCTTGGGGGTGCGCCTGCGGCGTGTTTGGTTTGTTTGGTTCTCTTTGCGCTGCGCGCGATGAGTGCCTGCGGCCCTTGGATATAGGGATGTTCTTTCAGTTTCTGGTTATTCCGGTCTTCAGGATTTCCCCTGTTCTTTACCCCGCTGCCCTTGCGCCTGGCGGCGGGCAGCGGGGGCGCCTTTCGGCGCTGGTTTGAGAACGTTCATTTGTTTCTTTTGATTTTTCGGGGTTTGGGTTGGTGTGTTCGGTTCTTTTGGGCCGAGGGCATCGGATCGCCTTCGGCCCTGTTTTTTCTGGGGTTTCCTTTCTTTTCAGGATTGCCGGGAATGATTTTGGGATCACCCCGCAGGCAGGGGGCGGGCCGTCTTGTCTGGGGTCGGGATCTGGTCGAGCAATTCGGACAAACGGTCGCGGTCGAGTTCACGCTCGCTCAGCAAGGCTTCGGCGATCCGTTCCAAATCCCGCACATGCGGTGCGAGTGCCGCCCGCACGGCAGCTTCTGCCGCCTGCAACCGCTTTTCTACGGCAATACGGATGTCATGACTTTGCAAATGCAGCGGGGTTGTCGGGTCTTGCCAGGTCAGACGATCCGCGAAACCGTAGCTCAGCTCGATCTGAACCGCCATCGCGGTGGCCAGGGCCAAATCGCACAGGCGGTCATTGCCCCCGGAACCCGACGAGATTTCCGGGAAAAACATGGACTCCGCGACCCGACCAGCCAGAAAAACCTCGATCATCCCGGTCGCAGTCGATGGGGTCAAAAGCTCGGGCAAATCGCGGTGAATCTCACCGCCACGGCCACGAATTGCGGCCAGTCTCGGGGTTCGAAACCCGGACAAATGGCCGATGATCAGATGCCCCGCCTCGTGTAGTGCCACGCGGCGCAGCAGATCGGGATCGGGCACGGGCGCCACGGCTTCTGCTGCGTCGAAGATGTGCCGGGCGCTAAGAGCACTGCGGTCACGGCGGGCCTTCGTCCGGGCATCGCGCAGCATCGCGGCTACCGTTGCCCCCGTTTGCCCGATAAGCTGATCCGCCAGCATGTCCACCTCATCGGCGCTCAGAATGTCCGGGATTTCTGCGGCAATCATCGCCATGACGCCACCGCGATCCAGCGGGTCGATGCGGATGTGACAGTCAAACCGGCCTGGGCGGATGATCGCGGGATCGATCATCGACAGATGGTTCGTGGCCCCGATGATAATCACACCGGGCGTGGCGTTCAGTCGGTCAATCAAGGTCAGAAGGCCGTTGACGACGCCGGTCATGTAGCCAGAAAAACGCGTGTCCCCTGTCCGGCTGTAAAAGCTGTCAATCTCATCAATGAACAGGATCGACGGCGCATTCGTGATCGCCTTTTCGACGGTCTCGCTCAGCACACGCAGCATGTCGCCCTGGTGCCCAAACTTTTGGCAATCAGAATAGCTTGTCCGGATGAACGCCACCCCGGCTGAACCCGCAAGGGCTTCGGCAAGCAAGGTTTTTCCGGTTCCGGGCGGGCCGTGGAAGATGAATGAAGACGTCACTTCCGCCCAGTCGAGGCTACCCTTGCGCCAATCGGAAATATCATCGAGGAGCTGCTGGAACGCCGCTTTTGCAACAGGCTGGCCATGCACCTTTTCCAGGCTGATCCCGGGCTTGGTTTTGTCCGAGGTTCCGAATTTCCGAAGCGCATCCATAGCCGCAGCCATGCTGGTTGCGGCGAACACGCGGGCCAAGCGCAATTCGGACATTGCGCCGATGTCGATGCCCTTGGGCAGCTTTGTCCGGCGTTTGACCCCGTGCATTTCCCGCAAGACCGCAGACACCATATCTGCGGAGGCAAGCGGCAAGGTCAGTTTCGCCGTTGCGGCGCTGGCCAACTCAACGGGTAGGCCTGACATTATGCCGATGCCCGGATTATGCCGATG
>PXDM01000097.1 GCA_003565055.1 Paracoccaceae bacterium | reverse complement strand
TGGTAGTCTGGCCAAAACCGGAAACCAATCCGCTGTTCTTCTCTGATGATTTTCACCTCTTTGTAAACTTTGCCGAACAGTCCATACAAAGACTGCACGTGTTCCAGCAAAACGAGCAGACCATGCAGCATCTTTCCTCTCTCTACGCCGCTGTGGAAGCTATTTCCAGCCGGAACAGCCCGCAGGAAGTAACGGACCTCTTCGCCGCTTACGGCCGGTCTATGGTAAATTGCGAAAAGATAATCCTGTGGATGGAAAATCCGGAAACTGATGACACCGAGAAACAATACATCTACTCCATAAAAGGCAAAAGGGATGTTTTTTCTGAAGAAAGTCGTGGCCAAGAAGGTCGCAGTCGTCAAGTCCGTCGTGAACGTAAAGCACAACGTCGTTCAGAAGGCTTGCCCGAAAAAGGAAGAGCTTGAGGCGAAAGCCAAGAAGCTGATCGAAAAGTATGAAGATCGCGCCGATCACCTGAACGACAAGGCTGATGCGGTCCGCGATCACTATCAGCACAAGGCCGATGCCGTGCGCGATCACTATGCGCACAAGGCCCATCTGCTCAAGTGCAAAGGCTTCCATCACCTCGCGGCGAAGTTTGAGCGCATCGGCGAATTGAAGGCGTCGAAGATCGAGAAGGTCGGCGAGTGCAAGGCGCTCAAGCTCGAGAAACTGGCCGATAAATATCAGGCCAAGGCCGACAAGCTGAAAGACAAGATCGATCACGACGACGTCGATGAGGATGACGTCGATGATGATGACAACGGCGACGACGATGATATCGGCGACGATGATGACGGTGATGATGACGACGACGACGCGGGCGAGCCGGTGTTCGGCAAGGTGTTCTTCTCTGATAGAGCGGATGGTGACCTTCAAGGCGGCTTTGCATTCACTGCGGATGATCTGCCTGATGACGCTGAAGGTACGTTCGCTGACTATATCGAAGCGTTCCTGGAACAAGGGTTTGGGGAGATCGATGAAATCAAGTCGGTTGTGTTCTTCGACGAAGATCTGAAAGACGTTCTTGTTATCAATGGGCCGTTCTCGGATGCCGAAGAGTGGTTGAACGCTTTTGATGAAGCGCTTCAGGCAGGTGAGATGGAAGGTGTAACCGGTTTCGGCGTCGTGCACGAAGATGGTGACGGAACCCAAGACGACGAAAAAGAAGCAGAAGAGACAGATGGCTGATCTCTAAGCAGGCCCAGAATCTTGGGCCTCAGCCTTCACATCTCCGCGCTGGCGAAAGTCAGCGCGGTTTATCTTATCCGGCCTTCGCCGCCAGATCGCGGGCAATCGCAAAGGCACCGCGCACGCGGTCTTTTTCCGTCGTCCAGTCGCGCTGAATGACGATCTTGTTGTCACGGATGCGCGCCAGTCCCTTTTCGTCCTGAATGAAGGCAACCAGCCCCTCGGGCGAGGCGAATTTGTCGCGATGGAACTGGACAGTCGCGCCCTTTGGCCCGGCATCGAGCTTCGCAATCCCCGCACGTTTGCATTCCGCCTTGATGCGCATGACTGCCAGCAGCGTGTTCACCTCGCGCGGCAGCTTGCCGAATCGGTCGATCAATTCGGCGGCGAAACCCTCCAGATCGACCTTGCTCGCCAGCCCTGACAAACGCCGATACAGCCCCAGACGTACGTCAAGATCAGGCACATAATCTTCGGGAATCAGCACCGGGACCCCGAGATTGATTGTCGGCGACCATTGCCCGTCGAGATCCTCAAGCGACGTGATCTCGCCCGAGCGCAGCTTCGCGATCGTCTCTTCGAGCATTTGTTGATAGAGTTCGTAGCCGACTTCCTTGATATGGCCTGATTGCTCCTCGCCCAGAATATTGCCTGCCCCGCGCAGGTCCATGTCATGGCTTGCGAGATTGAACCCTGCGCCCAGACTGTCAAGCGACGCCAGAAGCTTGAGCCGCCGCTGTGCTTGCGGTGTCAGAGGCTTGCGCGGCTTCGTGGTCAGGAAACAATAAGCGCGGGTCTTGGACCGCCCGACCCGCCCGCGAATCTGGTAGAGCTGTGCGAGCCCGAACATATCAGCACGATGCACGATCATCGTGTTGGCGCGCGGGATGTCGAGCCCGGATTCGACGATGCTCGTGGCCAGAAGCACGTCGTATTTCCCATCATAAAAGGCATTCATCCGCTCGTCGAGCTCGCCTGCGGCCATCTGCCCGTTGGCGATGACGTAGCTCAGTTCGGGCAGATGCGTTTTCAGAAATTCCTCGATTTCCGGCAGGTCCGAGATGCGCGGCACCACAAAGAAGGACTGCCCGCCCCGGTAATGTTCCCGCAGCAGCCCCTCGCGCAAGGTGACTGTGTCGAATTCGGAAACATAGGTGCGGATGGCGAGCCGGTCGACGGGCGGTGTCTGGATGATCGAGAGATCGCGCACCCCCGTGAGCGAGAGTTGCAGCGTGCGCGGGATCGGGGTCGCGGTCAGCGTCAGGACATGGACATCGCTGCGCAAATCCTTCAGCCGCTCTTTGTGCGAGACACCGAAATGCTGTTCCTCGTCGATGACCAACAGACCGAGATTGGCGAATTTGACCGATTTCGCCAGAAGTGCATGCGTTCCGATGCAGATATCGACCGTGCCCTTGGCGAGACCTTCGCGCGTGGCGCTGGCGTCCTTGGCTGTAACAAAGCGCGACAAGGGCCTGACATTGATGGGAAATCCACGAAAACGCTCAGCGAAGGTCTTGTAATGTTGCCGTGCCAGAAGCGTCGTCGGAGCAATCACGGCAACCTGCACGCCCGACATGGCCGCGATGAAAGCCGCGCGCATCGCGACTTCGGTCTTGCCAAAACCCACATCGCCGACCACCAGCCGGTCCATGGGCCGACCACTGTCGAAGTCATCGAGCACATCCTCAATGGCGCGCAACTGGTCATCGGTTTCGGCATAGGGAAAGCGGGCCAGAAACTCCTCCCAGAGCCCATCCGGCGCGTGAAACATTGGGGCCTTGCGCAACTGTCGCTCTGCCGCGATGCGGATCAGCTTGTCGGCAATCTCGCGGATGCGCTGCTTGAGCTTGGCTTTCTTCGCCTGCCAGGCCCCACCGCCGAGTTTGTCAAGGAGGCCCTCTTCATGGCCATAGCGCGAGAGAAGCTCGATATTCTCGACCGGCAGGAAGAGCCGGTCGCCGCCCGCATATTCGAGCGCGATGCATTCATGCGGCGCGCCCATCGCCGTGACCATCTCAAGCCCGGTATAGCGCCCGACGCCGTGCTCGACATGCACGATCAGATCGCCGGGGCTGAGGCTCTGCGCTTCGGTCAGGAAATTCTCCGCCCGTTTGCGCCGCTTGCTGCGGTTGACCAGCCGATCACCCAGCACATCCTGTTCCGAGATGATAGTCAGCCCCGGCGCCTCGAATCCCTCATCAAGCGGCCAGACAGTCAGGTAAAGCCCGCCCTTCCCTGCCTTCACCTCGCTGAACGTCGTGATTTCCCGCGCTTCGCCCGCGCCGTGATCGACCAGCAGCCCCGCGAGACGCTCGCGCGCGCCGTCGGAATGACTGGCAAGAACGACATCACCAGAGCCGCGCCGCGTGGCGATATGGGCGGCGAGCGCGTCAAAGACATTCGCGCCTGACTGGCGTTCTGGCGCGAAGCTGCGCCCGGCGCGCCCGCCCGCATCCAGCACGCCCGGCCCCGGCGCGGTCTTGAGCGGGTTGAACTGGATTACCCGTCGCCCCGCCAGCGCCGTGCGCCATCCCGCATCATCGAGATACAGCAGCTCAGGCGGGCAAGGTTTGTAGACCGTGTCGAGCCGCCCCTTCGCCCCCATCGCTTCGCGCCGCGCGTCATATTGATCCGCGATGCCCTCCCATCGGTTGGCGCGCGCGGCCTCGATCTGATCGTCGAGCAGCACCGATCCAGCGGGCAGGTAATCGAACAGCGTTTCCATCCGGTCGTGGAAAAACGGCAGCCAATGCTCCATCCCCTGATATTTGCGCCCGGCGCTGACGGCCTCATAGAGCGGATCGTCATTGCCCGCTGCCCCGAATTCGATGCGGTAATTC
>PXDM01000312.1 GCA_003565055.1 Paracoccaceae bacterium | reverse complement strand
CGCTCTGCCTCACCCCGGCGGAGGCCGACACGATTGTCGAGGTCACACGCGACGCGATAGAGGCTGTCACAGGCCAGATGTAATCCCCGGCCCCGCAGCCCATGCGGGGCCTTTTTCTGGCGCAGGACCATACCGCGATGACCACGACCAACCCGAATTTCACTGATGCGGAATATGAAGCCCGCATCACCCGCACCCGCGCCGAGATGGAATTGCGCGGGCTCGATCTGCTGATCATCTCAGACCCGTCGAACATGAACTGGATCTCGGGCTATGACGGCTGGTCTTTCTATGTGCATCAGGCGGTTCTCTTGCCGCTCGAAGGCCCGCCTGTCTGGTGGGGGCGCGGGATAGATGCGCCAGGCGCAAGCCGCACTGTGTTCATGTCGCGCGAGGACAGTATCGTGCCCTATGACGACAGCTACGTTCAGAACCCCCAGAAACACACGATGGAAGCGCTGGCTGCGCTGATCATCGACCGGGGCTGGAATACCGGCTGGATCGGCGTCGAGCTTGACAATTACTACTATTCCGCTGCCGCGCATCAGACGCTGGTCAACCATTTGCATGAAGCGCGGCTCGTGGATGCGACGGGGCTGGTGAACTGGCAGAGGATGGTGAAATCCGAGTCCGAACTGCTCTATATCCGCCGTGCGGCGAAAATCGTCGAGCGGATGCATCAGGTGATCCTCGATATTGCCGAGCCCGGCATGCCGAAACACAAGCTGGTCGCCGAGATCACCAAGGCCGGGATTGACGGCGCGGACGGGCATTGGGGCGATTACCCGGCGATTGTGCCGATGGCCCCGTCCGGGCTTGATGCAACGGCCGCGCATCTGACCTGGGATGACCGGCCGATGCGTGCGGGCGAATCGACGTTTTTCGAGATCGCAGGCGTGCATCGCCGCTACCATTGCCCGCAATCGCGCACGCTGTTTTTCGGCACGGTTCCCGACATCTACCGCCATGCCGAAGAGGCCGTGCTCGAAGCCACCGAAACCGGGCTGGGGCAATGCTATCCCGGTGCGCGGGCCGAAGACGTCGCCAATGCCTTCAACGCGGCGCTCAACAAGCGCGGCTTCGAGAAAGACAATCGCTGCGGCTATTCCATCGGGCTGAGCTATCCGCCGGACTGGGGCGAACGCACCCTGTCGTTGCGGCGCGGCGACATGACCGAGCTGAAACCCGGCATGGTCATCCATTTCATGCCCGCGCTCTGGCTCGAAGATGGAGGCTTGGAGATCACCGAACCTGTCCTGATCACGGAACACGGCCCGGAACTTCTCTGCACAACCCCGCGCGAGATTTTCGTGAAATGATCTGCGCTTTTTTTACCTGTCAAAACCGTTTTTTGACAGGTGAAAAACCCTTCACTGCGCTTGAGCGTGGTTTTTTCGTAGTGTGAAAGGCTTTTTCAATTTGCCGCAGTCGCGCGGGCGCGCAGCTTCGTGCGATAATCCGACGCCTGCCAATCGGCGCGCGCTCGCCAATGCTCCTCGGGCTGGCGCGCGGCGAGCGTATCGGGGATTTCCACCTCGTCAAAGCCCGACCGCCGCGCCATCGTGTATTGATCCGCGATCAGCGGCCCGCAGGCACGCAACCGCCCTGCGAATCCCATCCGCCGCAACTCCCGCGCAAGGGTGAAGCCCCGCCCATCGGCGAAACTCGGGACAAGAACGCGGATATAGCGCAACCCGCCCAGCCGCTCTTGAAGCGTCTCGGGGGCGGTGTCGGCGGGCAGATCCAGCGCCGTGGGCGTTGTCTCGCGTTCCGCATCAAACCGCTCCAGGCTCACCGGGTTCTCGGGCCAGCTATCCGCGCTGAACCCCTGATCTGTCACCACAACACTCATGCTGCATCCTCCTGCCCTGTGCGGCTGGGACTCCCGCCAATGAAATGAATGCCGCATTCCGTTTTTTCCGTTCCACGCCAACGGCCTGCGCGGGGATCTTCACCTAAACCCACGCGCGAGGTGCAGGGCCTGCAGCCAATCGACGGATAGCCGCGCGCGACCAGCGGATGGCGCGGGAGCGCGTGCTGATCCAGATAGGCACCGATCTGCGCGGGTGTCCAGTCGGCCAGCGGGTTGAGGCGAATGCGACCCGTCCCCGGCTCGACCTCGGCGCGTTCCAGAAGCGCGCGGGTTGCGGCCTGGTGACGCTTGCGCCCGGTGATCCAGCCTGCATAGCCCTGCAGCGCGCGCTCCAGCGGCGCGGCCTTGCGCAACTCGCAGCAGCTTTCCGTGTCGCGCTGCCAAAGCTGCCCGTCGGGGTCCTGCTGTGCCAGCGCAGCGCGCTCGGGCGCCGTCACGATGATGTTGCGCAGCCCCAGATGTTCCGCGAGATCGCGTTGATAGGTCACGGTTTCCTCGAAAAGCGCGAGCGTGTCGATGAACACCACCGGAAAATCGCGGTCGATCTGCGCGACCATATGCAAGAGCACCGCCGAATCCGCCCCGAAGCTCGACACCAGCGCCACGCGGCCAATGCGCGGGATCGCCGCGCGCAAAAACGCCTGCGCATCCAGCCCCGCATGCTCACTGAGCAGCGCTTGAGACAGGTTTTGTGCAGTATCAAGCGGCATCGGCCTGCCCTTGTGTCAGATAGAGCGCATCCTTGAAGGGCTGCGCGCCAAGACGGCGAAACGCCTCGATGAAGCTCTCCTCGGGGCTGTCACGCAGATCGAGATAGGCGTCGATCAGCCGCGCGATGGCCGGCACGATCTGGTCATAGGCAAAGCCCGGCCCCGCACGCTCGCCAAGCGCGGCGGTCTCGGTCGCGTCGCCCCCGAGCGTGATCTGGTAATTCTCCACCCCGGCCCGGTCGAGCCCGAGGATCCCGATATGGCCCACATGATGATGCCCGCAAGCGTTGATGCAGCCCGAGATCTTGATCTTCAGCCCGCCGATATCCTGCTCACGCGCTGCGACCACGCGGGCGATCTCCTGCGCGACCGGGATCGAACGGGCCGTGGCCAGCGCGCAATAATCCATGCCAGGGCAGGCAATGATATCCGAGGCAAGCCCGATATTCGCCGTCGCAAGCCCGGCTTCGCGCAGCGCTGCATGCACGGCAGGCAGGTCGGATTTATGCACATGCGGCAGGATCACATTCTGCTCATGGCTGATACGCAGCTCATCATGCCCGTATCGCGCGGCGAGATCGGCCATCGCGCGCATCTGATCCGCCGTCGCATCGCCCGGCGTCGCGCCATGCGCTTTCAGGCTGATCGAGACAATCGCGTAGCCGTCCTGCCAATGCGCCGCGATATTGGTGTCCACGAAAGCGCGGAACACCGGATCGCTGGCATAGGCCGCGTCAAAGACATCGGTCGGCGCGACGCGGAAGGCAGGCGGCGCGAAAGCGCGGCGCAGATCGTCGAGAACCGCTACATCGCCCCCCTGCCATTCTGCGCGCAGCCGCGTGAAGCGGGTGGCAACGCGGGCGCGGACCTCGTCCAGCCCCAGCTCGTTGACCATGATCTTGATGCGCGCTTTGTATTTGTTGTCGCGCCGCCCGTAGCTGTTATAGACCGACAGGATCGCCTCGATATAGGGCAGCAAGTCCGCCTCGGGGATGAACTCGGCCAGCACTTTGCCGATGACCGGCGTGCGGCCAAGCCCGCCGCCCACGATCACCTCGAAACCCCGCGCGCCGCCCTGCAGCACCATGCGCAGCCCGATGTCATGCGCACGCGTCACCGCGCGGTCATTGGGGCTGCCGGTGATGGCAATCTTGAACTTGCGCGGCAGGAACTGGAATTCGGGGTGATCCGTGGACCATTGGCGCAAAAGTTCCGCCACGGGCCGGGGATCGGCGATTTCATCGGCGCTCGCGCCTGCGAAGTGATCCGCCGTGACATTGCGCACGCAATTGCCCGAGGTCTGGATTGCATGCATCCCCACTTCGGCCAGCGCGTCGAGCATGTCGGGAACGTCGTGCAGGCGCGGCCAGTTGAACTGGATGTTCTGGCGCGTGGTGAAATGGCCGTAACCCTTGTCCCAGCGCTCGGCAATCATTGCAAGCTGGCGCATCTGG
>PXDM01000346.1 GCA_003565055.1 Paracoccaceae bacterium | reverse complement strand
CCGGAACCCTGCGCAAATCAACCTATACCCAGATCTACACCACCCTCACCCGCCGCCTGCTCACCCCCCTCTGGACCCGCCTCTGCGACCCCGCCCCCGAGAAAGCCCCCTGGCCCACCCAGTTCCGCGCAGCGCTGACATGGCGGCTCTATGACCGCGCACTGCTGATCGCTGTGGCCTATCCGATATTGCTGCTGGTCGGACAATGGGTCTGGACCGGGGATGAGGGGCGTCTGGCAAATTTTGCGGTGTTACCAGCACTTCCGTTTTGGCCCGGCCGCGCCATCGCATTGCTCGTCTTTGCCATAATCTTCACCAGTGTGCTTGTCGGTGACAGACTTGCTCCGCAGGCAATCCGGCACAGTGTAGTTACAAGGGCACAAGCGTTGGGCCTTCCGTTGTTGGTGGCTCTCGTGCTTGCAATCGCTTTCTTGGTCGCCGGCATAGATGCCTTCGGCTTCTTAGGCGCAATCGCTGGAACACTTGCTGGGGTGGTTCTGTTTTTTGCAGGGTTTTCTGGTCCAAGTGCAGTTTTGTTAGCATTTGGATTCGGGAGTGCACTCACCTTTTCAGGCACCGCTGAAATAACAGACACAGTTATGGGACTACCTGTTGGTTTCTCGGTTAGTGCGCCGAATTTTCTAACAGCGGTTCTGGCGCTTTTCGGATCAGTGACATTTGTTGTTGCTGTAAACACTCTCCACGTCGCAGATTGGAAGAAAGCCGCTCGTTCTGTGTTAACCGCTTCCATCATCGGAAGTGCTGTCTTGATAGCGATCTGGCCCGACTGGTCCACCGTCCCCGAGAATCGCCGCAGCCTCTTCCTCTTCCTCGCCGTCCTCCCCCTCCTCAACGCCCTCTTCGACGTGATCTCCTACGCCGCTACCCTCTCGCTCACCCGGCGCGGCCTGAAATCGCGCCTGCCGCTCCTCTGGGGCCTCGCCGATCTCGCCCTCGCCTGCGTGCTGTTCCTCGCCCTCGGCGCCACGCTGGTCGCCGCTATCCACTGCCTCAACCTGCTCGCCGGTGTCCCCTTCCTCGACCTCCCCGCACTATTTGACGGCATCCGCGACACCCCCGGCGCTTATGTCTGGCTCTACGCCATGCTCTTCTCGACCATCCTGCCCACAGCGCTGCACGCCGCCCTCAGCCTGCTCGGCCTGCAAGGCATCTGGCCCCGCCCGCTGCGCCGCCACGTCGCCGCATGGATCGACACGGCCCATACCCCCTTGACCAGCCTCCGCGCCAGCCTCGCCCTTGGCCTGATCTGGACCCTGCCTGTCCTGACCCTCATGGCCATCGCCGCCGCCCTCTGGTGGCTCAGCGCCGACGCCATCCGCTGGATCCTCGCACGCTATCTCGACGCCCTGATCTGGCTCGCCACCCACCAGCTCGCGGCCCTGTGACGATGCGACATATCGTCATGTTTGCATCTTTGCATTTCTTCTGACACTCTCCCCCAAGCTGAACTGACTCAGCCAAGGACAGGAGTCTCACATGACGAAACAGATGATCCCCGCCGCAGCCCTCGCCGCCACGCTTTCGCTCGGCCTCGCCGCGCCCGCCATGGCCGAAAACGCCGAAAAGCTGGTCACAGTGGTCACTTCCGAAAACCCCCAGACCCAGCTCATGGCGATGGTGCTGACCGCACAAGCTGTTGAGCAAGGCGCAGAAACCCGCATCCTGCTCTGCGGCCCCGGTGGCGATCTCGCGCTGATCGACGCGCCCGAAAGCGCGACCGCGCCGCAACCGCCGCGCGATGCAAGCCCGCAGGGCATGCTGCAAATGCTGATGGGAAATGGCGTGACGGTCGAGGTCTGCGCGATCTACCTGCCCGGCATGGGTGCAGATGAAGATGTGCTGATCGAAGGTGTGGGCGTTGCCCAACCCCCGGCCATGGCAGGCGCGATGCTTGAAGCAGATGCCCGCGTCTGGTCCTTCTGACCGGGCTTTCATCTTTGCACAAATATCCTCAGGGGGTGAAACCAGCCCCCCTAAGGGGCTGGTGAGGGGGCGCGAGCGCCCCCTTACCCCGCCACCTCCCCGCGCGCCGCTGGACAATCGCGCCGCACTTCCCGCGTGCGCAAGCCCGTCTCGACCAACATGCAGCGATCGCGCGCCTCATAATAGTAGCCACGCGCATACCACATCACCGCGCGGTCGATATTGCCGTCCGACAAGAGCCAGGCCCCGCGCAGATAGCGTCCTGCATAGGTCAGATTCGTCTCGGCATCGAGCAATTCTTCGGGCCGCCCGCGAAAGCCCATCTGCTGCGCCGTCTGCGGCAGGATCTGCATCAAGCCCCAATACGGCCCATTGCGCGCATGCGCCCGGTAATCGCTCTCGCGCTGGATGACGCGGTGCAAGAGCGCCTCGGGGATGTCGTGCTTTTGCGCATATTGCCGGATCAGCGCGCGCATGGCCGGGGTCTCGCCGGGATAAAGCGCCGGGCTCGGCGCCGCAGCGCGCGTCGCGTCAGGGCGCGGGTCGCCACAGGCGGCCAGCGTGAGAACGAAGATCAGCGGCAACAGGGCACGGGTCATGTCTCAGGGGGCCTTTCGCGCAGCAGGGATCACACCGATCTCATCAAGAGCGGCGTCCAAGGGATTGATCTGGGGCATATTCTCGGCCTTCAGCCGGTCGAAGCGCGCGCGGAGCCGGGCTTTCTCATCGCCCTTGCAATCGTTCCAGGGACGCCCTTGCAGCCCCATCTCCAGCACGTAATAGCCGATGAAATGCGGTCTGTGGCCCGCTTGCAGGAGCCGCGCATAGGCCGCATCCGTGCCAAGCGCACGCAGCGCTTCGGCGCTGGGGATGCCCACAGCCTCAAAGGCCGCTTCCATCGCGGGGCCGAGATTGCGGATCGAGGAAATCGGCGTGGACATCAGGTGACAGCATTGGCGCCCGTTACGGGCTGTTCACCTTGCTGCTACTCCGGGGCACGCCACCAGCATAGCGTTTTCAGCGCGCACGCGCGCGCAATCGGCGGGTTTCAGCCCATGCGCGCAGGTTCAGATCAGCGCCCAATCCGTGTATCGGGCGGCAGGCACTGGGGCGCTTGCGTGGCGCGGATGGGCCGGGCGCGCATCTGCGCCGGGCTTGGGGGTCAGGCCGAGACGGGTCTGGCCGGGGGTTTCCTCACGGGCTTGGGGCGGGACTGGTCGCATGGCTTGGCTCCGAAACAATCATGCGCCCAGCAGGCCGCTCAAAAACGGCAAAATTGCGGCAGAGCGCCTTGATTGTTGCGGTTGCAGTGACAATGCCCCCGCAAACCGCGACCAATTCGCCACAGTTGCTGCTCAGACGAGCGCGCCCTCTGGAGTGATGCGGCTGCGTCCGCGCAGATAGGGATGCAGCACCTCGGGCAGCGCGACGCCGCCATCCGCGGTCTGGCCGTTTTCCAGCACTGCGATCAGGCAGCGCCCCACTGCCACGCCGGAGCCATTGAGCGTATGCAAAAACTCCGGCTTGCCCCCGCCCTCAGGCCGGAAGCGGGCATTCATGCGCCGCGCCTGAAAATCGCCGCAGACCGACACGGACGAGATCTCGCGATATGTCCCCTGCCCCGGCACCCAGACCTCGATATCATGGGTTTTCTGCGCCCCAAATCCCATATCGCCCGTGCAGAGCACGATGGTGCGATAGGGCAGGCCCAGCCGTTCCAGCACCGTCTCGGCGCAGCGGGTCATGCGCGCATGCTCCGCCAGACTGTCCTCGGGCGCGGTGAGCGAGACCATTTCGACCTTTTCGAACTGGTGCTGGCGCAACATGCCGGTCGTGTCCTTGCCCGCGCTTCCGGCTTCCGAGCGGAAACACAGCGTATGGGCGCAAAACCGCAGCGGCAGCGCACTCGCGTCGAGGATCTCACCAGCGGCGAAATTCGTCAGCGTCACTTCGGAGGTCGGGATCAGCCACCAGCCATTCGTCGTCTGATAGCTGTCCTCGGCGAATTTCGGCAATTGTCCGGTGCCATACATCGCCGCATCGCGGACCAGAACCGGGCTGTTGACCTCGCGCAGACCATGCTCCTCGACATGCAGATCGAGCATGAAT
>PXDM01000138.1 GCA_003565055.1 Paracoccaceae bacterium | reverse complement strand
ACTGGAGGAGGTCGCCGACAGCACCGCCGTCACCCGTGTCGCGCTGAACCGCAATCGCAACAGAAACCGCAATCGCAACCGGAACAGAAACCGCAATCGGAACCGAAACCGCAATCGGGCCGATCCGTTCGACACGACCGTGAGCGGAATTCTTGAGCCCTGGGAGGAACGTGCGCGCCTCTATGCTTTGCGCGACGAATGGATGGACCTGCCCGTGCCGCTGCCCCCGTCCATGCCGGAACTGCGCGCGCAGGCGGTGGATATGCTGAAAAAACAGGCGCTGCTCGCGCTCCCACAGCATGCGGGTCGGCGTGACGAAATCCTGACCGAAGCCGAGTTGGAACTGTCGCGCTATCTGCGGCCTTTCGGGATCGAGACGCATGGCGGATATGATGCCACGATCAGCCTGATGCTGACCGTCCTGGCGCTGGCTGACGAAATCGGGCTCTACTACAAGGCGCGCTGGAATGTGCCGCGCCCCAATCAGGTCGAGCCGCGCCTGCGCAATTTCCTCGCTGCGCCTGCGCATGCGAGCTACCCCAGCAACCATGCGTTCCAGTCCTTCGCGCTGGCTTTCGTGATCTCGCGCATCATTCCCGAACATCCGGGCTCAGGGCAGTTGTTTCTCTCGGCGCGGCGCATCGCAGAAAATCGCGAATGGGCCGGGGTGCATTACGCCTGCGATACGGAGGCCGGGCATGCCTTGGCACGCATGATCCTGCCTGTGCTCGAAAAAGTGCTCGAACCCAACATGCTCGCCGCGCAAGCCGAATGGATGTGAAAGGATGGTCACGATGCAAAGTACAAAACCACGCTTGCGCTATGACAGCTTGTGGCATCTGACCGCGCTGGGGGTGCTGACGAATGAAAGCATGCCCAATACCTGGCTGCCGCAAGACGTCAAGAAGCCCGCGCGCGTTGCCATGATTGACACTTCGGTCGCGATGGATCACCCCAATCTGCGCGGGGCGATCAACCACAAGCTGGCTTTCGATCTGTTCTCGACGCGCCTCGGGGCTTTTCCCGGTCTGGTGGGGCAGGACTGCCTTGGCGATCTGGGTTTCGGGGATGCCAAAGGCGTCGTTGCCGGTCTGCCCGGCTGTCAGGCGGTGCTGGAAGAGCTCACCGCGCGGCTCCAGCCAGATCAACCGCCCTGCATCGGCACGATCCAGCCCGCAACCTCGCCTGTCTTTTCGGGCCATGGAACCGCGATCGCGGGGCTGATCGGAGCGCGGCCTGTCGTGGTCCCGCTCGCCGAAGCTTATCGCGATGCGCCGGGCGACACGACGCTTGCCCTGCCCTATTGCGGGGTCGATCCAACCTGTGAGATCATTCCCATCTCGACGAATTTCGACACGGATCCCGCGCAACTGATCCTCGCATTTCTCTATGCCGAGTGCGTCAAAGCCGATGTGATCGTTTTGCCGCGCGGCATACCGGACCCGTTCCGCATGCAGCCGGAGCTTTATTCTCTCGATTTCGGCGGCCGCTCGCTTGGCGAATTGACGGCGCCCTGCCCGGTCTCGGACGAAGAACGCGCGCTTTGGGCGGAGCTTGCAGAACTGATCGTGAAAATCTCGCTGCGCCGCCCCGTGGTCTGCGCGGCAGGCAATGAGAACGAGGATTACGGCATCTACCCGGCAAATCTTGCCTCGGATGACAACGGAGTGATCTCGGTCGGGGCCGTGAATGCCAAAGGCTGGGCATGCAGTTACTCGCCGCCTTCGGGCTTGACCGTCTGGGCGCCGAGTTCGGACGCCGAGAGCTTTGTCGATACGGATGTGCGTCTGGACATGGCGCTGTACCGTGAAGACATGCGCGGGATCCCTGCGCAGAATAACAATGCGCTTTTCTCGCAATTCGACATCATCTCGACCGATGTGCCCGGCCAGGGGGGATATGCTGCCTCGCCCTATGACGGACCAGAGCCCGAAGACGGGCTGCGCGAATTCGGATCGTTCTTCTGTCGTTTCGGCGGGACATCAGCGGCAAGCGCCATCATAGGCGGGCTGATGGCGCTGGGGCGCAGTCTTGAGCGCGTTCCGACCGGGGCTGATGGGGTTGAAGCGAAAGCCTGGCTCTTGGGCATCTGCATCACACCTGAACCGAGCCAACCGAATGTGCGCATCCCCTGCCTCGACGGAATTGGTGCCTTTCCGGCTGACACTTCGGAGTAAACTTCCCTTCCACGCGGGCGCGGATCACTGACAGAGACGAATCAGCAAGGTTTGCGGGCCATGAGTGTCCTCTGACCGAACGCGATCATGCCGCCCGGCTGGGGCCACAGCCTTCAGCCTTCGGATGCCGCTTGCGCACGCGAAACAGGCCGTCGCAAGACAGGTTTCGCGACCACAGCACGATTTTGCCGCCCGATCTCGTCTCGCGTCGCAATCCTCGCGCCCGAGAGTATTGCGACAATCAAGGCAAGCGCCATCACAGCGTAGAAGGCCCCAAAAGCAAGAGCGAACGACAACCCCATATCCATACTCCAAAGCTGTTTAACTTTGACAACACCGACGTCCCCGGTTATCGAGTTCACCACAATTTCCTTTAGAGATTGTTTACCTGGTGCTCTTGATTTAGATACAATTGTAAGTTCACGTCATGCGCTCGCGGCAGGTGGACGCGACCAAAAAGCTGGATCTTCGCCGTTCCGAAATATTGAATTTAGTTCAAATTGACAGGACCCGATTTGTTGCACGTTCTTGACCCCCTCCTGTTTACTGGGCTTCTCCTCATCTCAGCGTCGATCTGCGGAGCCATGGTGCTCACTTATCCGAGTTTTGTCGCCCGGCTGCGCGCACGTGATGACCTTGGGAGCGTGCAATGTGCCCATATCAGACCGACCCCCCGAATCGGTGGGTTGGGGCTCGTGGTGGCCACAGTGACAACGCTGTTGTTTCTCGTGCCGGAAGATCAGAAATCGTTTTTTGCTGTATTCGCGGTCACGTTGATCCCCGTGTTCTCGGCTGGCTTGGCCGAGGATCTCGGCTGGCGGGTCAGTGCCTTGGGGCGTCTTCTGGCCGCGGGCTTGTCGGCGATCAGCGCCATTGTGCTGCTTCAGCTCTGGATCCCCGCGACGGGCTTGCCGCCGCTCGACGCAGTTTTGTCGATCACCCCTTTTGCGATGATCATCACGGTGCTCTGGGCGACTGGCATCTGCCATTCGATCAACCTGATCGACGGGGTGAATGGACTTGCCGGGGCCATGGGCATCCTGATCGCGCTGGGGCTCTCCATGGTCGCGGCCGAGGTGGATGCGCACAGCCTCGGAACTGTCTCGGCGGCGCTTGTTCCCGCATTGCTCGGGTTCATGCTGTTCAACTGGCCCCTCGGTCGCATATTTCTTGGCGATGCAGGAGCTTATACTCTGGGTCATTTACTCGTCTGGCTGGCGATTGCGCTCGCGTGGTACCATAGCGACGTCTCTGCCATGGCCCTGTCGCTGATGTTCTTCTGGCCAGTCGCGGACACGTTCCTCGCCATAGGGCGTCGGATCGGCACGGGACGGGCGGTCGGAGCACCAGACCGTTTGCATTTCCATCAGCTGGTCATGCGCGCATTGCTGCTGCTGACGCGCAACCGCCTCGGAAAAGGCGGTGCCAATTCCGCAACGACCCTTGTCATGCTGCCTTTCATCGCAGCGCCTGTCGGGGCAGGTGTCGTGCTCTGGAACCAGCCTGTTGCCGCAATGATTGCCTGGATCGTGTTCGGGTGCCTTTTCGTAGGGACCTATCTGGCAGGGGTCGTGTTCTTCCGTAGCGCGAGATGGCGCAAAGTCGCGCGCGGACTGCAAGACCGCGCCGAGCTCAGACGGGAGCGCAGTCTCGCCCGCCATCCCGCCAACTGACGCACGCGAGACGGCCTGCAATATGGGCTCGTGTTCCGGATACGCCGCTAAGGCTGTGACATGCAGTCTTCGCATCTAAGCGCGTCCCTACATCGTGGAGCTATGACTGAATCTGGTGTTTTGGGGATTTGAAGGCTGGCGGTGCATCTGGTTGGATTGTCGTTGCGACACAACCCGCCAACCGAAGAGGACGCACCACCATGGACGAGAGTAACATT
>PXDM01000355.1 GCA_003565055.1 Paracoccaceae bacterium | reverse complement strand
GCCCGCCCGCTCCCGGTCGCGGCGGTGGCAGGCGCGGGGTCGGCTCAGAAGCTGCCGAAGATCGTGCCGAGGGTGATCAGCACGACGAGCGCGATGAGCGGGATGATGACAGCGACCACGGCGATGTCGCGATAGGCCTGTTGGTGGGTGAGCCCGCAGATGGTCAGGAGCGTGATCACCGCCCCGTTATGCGGCATGGCATCGAGGCCGCCAGTTGCGACCGCAGTCACGCGGTGCAGGAGGTCGGGCGCAATCCCGGCGATCTGTGCCATGTCCAGATAGGTTTCGCCCAAGGTTGCGAGGGCGATGGACATCCCGCCCGAAGCCGATCCGGTCATGCCTGCAAGAAGGCCCGTGCCAATGGCGAGCGAGATCAGGGGGTTGTCGCCGCCCGCCGTCACCACCCAGTCACGGATCACGACGAAAGCGCCGAGCGAGGCGATCACGGCCCCGAAGCCCACCAGTGATGCTGTGTTGAAGATCGGCAGCAGCGCGGATTTGGCCCCGGCGTCGAGTGTCTCGGTCAGCCCTTTGGCGAGCCGCCGCCAGTTCAGCGCGATCAGCGCGAGACAGGCGAGGGTAAGGGCGGCCGTGGTGGACCAGATGCCGCGCAGGGCGCTGATATCGGTCTCACCGAATTCGGGACGCGCGAGGAAGCTGGTGTCCATGGCCGGAATGATCACGAAGGTGAAGAGCAGGTTGAGCCCCAGAACCAGGATCAGTGGCAGAGCTGCAAGCGTGAGCGACGGCAGATCGTCCCGCGCGTCTTCCTCGGCCGTTTCAGCCGCCTCACCATAGCCCGGCCCCAGCGTGCGGGCGCGGCGTTCGAGATAGGCCCAACCCAGCGTGAGCATGATGAGCCCCGTGAGCACGCCCAGACCGGGGGCGGCAAAAGGGGTGGTGCCGAAATAGGGCATGGGGATCGCGTTCTGGATCGCGGGCGTTCCGGGCAGGGCGGTCATGGTGAAAGTGAAAGCCCCGAGCGCGATGGTGGCCGGGATCAGCACCTTGGGCAGATCCGCGTCGCGAAAGAGGGCCGAGGCGATGGGCCAGACGGCAAAGGCCACCACGAAAAGCGACACGCCGCCATAGGTCATCGCCGCGCAGGACAGGATCACCGCGAGGATTGCGCGGCTTGGGCCAAGGCCGCGAATGATGCCGGAGGCGAGCATCTGCGCGGAGCCCGAGGCCTCCATCAGTTTGCCGAAGACCGCGCCCAGGAGAAAGAGCGGGAAGAACTGGATGATGAAGCCGCCCGTGGCTTCCATGAAGATCTGGGTGTAGCTCGCGAGCAGGGGGCCGCCTTCGGCCAGAAGCACTGCCAGAATGGCCAGCGCAGGGGTCAGCAACAGCAGGCTGACGCCGCGATAAGCAAGATAGATCAGCGCTGTGAGCGCGCCGAGAATGATCACGATGCCCAAGCTCGCCTCCGGTTTCGCTGCAATGCAGCAAAGCTAGCGCGCGGCGCGTGGCGGCGCAAGGGCAAGCCTTGCACCGGGGCGTGAGTTGGATCAGATAGGCGGGGATAAGCGCAGACAGGGGGCGGCCATGATTGCAGTGCAAGGGTTTGACGGGCAGCGCGTGGCCGTGCTGGGGCTGGGGCGCTCGGGACTGGCCGCTTGCGCCAGTCTGAGCGCCGGGGGCGCAGTGCCGCTGGCCTGGGATGACAGCCCCGAGACGCGCGCCAAGGCGGAAGCGTCGGGCCTGGTGCTGCAGGATCTCGACCGCGTGGACTGGTCGGGCGTGGCCGCGCTGATCACGAGCCCCGGCATCCCGCATCTCTACCCTGCGCCGCATCGCATCATCGCCGCAGCCCTTGCTGCCGGGGTGCCGGTCGATAATGACATCGGGCTGTTTTTCCGTAGCTTCACCACATCGGCCATGATGGAATTCGACCAGCCGCCGAAAGTGGTCGCGGTCACGGGCTCGAATGGCAAATCGACCACCACGGCGCTGATCCATCATATCCTGCAGGAATTGGGACGGCCTGCGCAGATGGCGGGCAATATCGGCAAGGGGGTCTTGTCGATTGATCCGCCGCGCGACGGCGAAGTGATCGTGCTGGAACTGTCGAGCTACCAGACCGAACTGGCCCGCGCGCTGACGCCGGATATTGCGGTCTTCACGAATCTCTCGCCCGACCATCTGGACCGCCATCATGGGATGGGGGGCTATTTCGCCGCCAAGCGCCGGCTCTTTGCCGAAGGTGGGCCGGATCGCGCCGTGATTGGCGTGGATGAGCCCGAGGGGCAGTTTCTGGCCGGGCAAATGGCGCAGGCGGCTGAGGATGCGCGGGTGATCCGGATTTCCTCGGGGCAGAAATTGGCGGGGCCGGGCTGGAATGTCTTTGCGCGCAGGGGGTTCTTGTCGGAATACCGGCGCGGGAAGCAGGTGGCCTCGATTGACTTGCGGCCCATGGCGGGGCTGCCGGGCGCGCATAATCATCAGAACGCTTGCGCGGCCTATGCGGTGGCGCGCGCGCTGGGCCTCGCCCCGCGTCTGATCGAGGATGCGCTGGGCAGCTTCACGGGTCTGCCGCATCGCAGCCAGCTTGTCGCGGAGCAGGATGGGGTGCGCTATATCAATGACAGCAAGGCCACCAATGCCGAGAGCGCTGCGCAGGCCCTGCAGGCATTCGAGCGCATCCGCTGGATCGCGGGGGGCTTGGGCAAGGATGGCGGGATCGCAGCGCTTGCCCCGCATCTGGACCGGGTGAGCAAAGCCTATCTGATCGGCCATTCCGCACGCGATTTCGCGCTGCAACTCGGCGCGACCGAGCACGAGATCTGCGAGACGATGGAGCGCGCGGTCGCCCGTGCCATGACCGAGGCCGCGCCGGGGGAGGTCGTGCTGCTCGCCCCAGCGGCGGCGAGTTTCGACCAGTATCCCGATTTCGAGAAACGCGGCGAGGCGTTCATGGCCGCTGTGCGCGCGGGGCTGTCACATGCATGAAGACACAGCGCGCGGCTTTGGCTTCGCGGCGGCGGCCTTCCTGATCTGGGGCACGCTTCCGTTCTATTTCAGAGCCTTGGCGCATGTTCCTACAGTGGAAGTCATCGCGCATCGGGTGGTCTGGGCAGTGCCGGTGGCGCTCGCTGTGCTCCTGTGGCTGGGGCGCACAGCCGATTTGCGCGCGGCCTTGACGAACCCGCGCATGCTGGCGATGGGCCTGGTCACGGCCGCGCTGATCTCGGTCAACTGGGGCACGTATGTCTGGCTGATCCAGTCGGGTCAGGCGATGGAGGCGGCGCTGGGCTATTACATCAACCCGATTTTCGCAGTCGCGCTCGGGGCGGGGCTTTTGGGTGACCGGCTCAGCCTGCGGCAATGGGGGGCCGTGGGGCTCGCGCTGGCCGCTGTCATCGTGTTGACGGTCGAGGCCGGACGCCTGCCCATCGGCGCGCTGCTGCTGGTGTTCAGCTGGGGCAGCTACGCGTTTTTCAAGCGCGCCCTGCCGATTGGCCCCAATCAGGGCTTTGCGCTGGAAGCGCTGATCCTGATGCCCTTCGCGCTGGGCTTTCTCATCTGGGCGGCCTGGGATGGCACGCTTTTCGCGACCCAGGCGGGGGCGGTGGATTGGGCGCTGCTGCTCGGCTGCGGGGTGATCACAGCGGTGCCGCTGATGCTCTATGCGCATGGGGCCAAGGGGCTGCAGTTGTCCACGATAGCGATTGCCAGCTATGCGATCCCGACGATGATCTTCGTGATTTCGCTGTTTTTCTTCAACGAGCCCTTTGAGGGCGTGCGCCAGATCGCCTTTCCGATGATCTGGGCTGCGATGGGGCTCTATATCTGGGAAGTGCTGCGCAAGCGGCGGGTCGCGGGCGCTGCGCTTGCCGTGCCGCCCAAGGCATGAGGAGAGAGCAGCGAGGATGGAGGTTGTGATCTTGAGACTGGTTGTCATCGCGCTCGTGCTGGCGCTTCTGGCGGTGATGATCACGCGCGCGCCGGTCTATCTGCCCCGGCTCGATGCCAATGCCCCGCCGCCGCCCGAGGGCGACAGCGATGTCTTCGGCTTTGCGACGCTCACCAACCCGGTGGTGCGGCTCGTCGTCATCGGGCGCTGGGTGCCGACGGAGCCCGCGCAGCTGCGCGGCTGGCAGCG
>PXDM01000315.1 GCA_003565055.1 Paracoccaceae bacterium | reverse complement strand
TAATGCCTGCGCCTGCGCCCAGGGCGTCAGCCCAGCCATAAACAGACCGTTCCAGCGTTTCGCCTGCCAATGTCTCGCCCGCACCGCGGGTGAAGAAGCCTGCAACTTCGCGCAGCTCCGCCCATGTTTCGGGCACGGCGAGCGCACGGCCAAATTCAGCTTCAAACGCGGCCTGCTCGTCAGGGTGCTCGAACCAGTCGCGGCGCACGATCAGCATGGGTGCCGCTGGGGTCGTGGGCAGCGCGATGATTTCGCCGGGGCGCGCATCGGACAGCATATGGCTTTCGACCACCAACTGCGGATAGGCATCCACGTTGAAGCCATGCTCTTCGATGAAAGGCGTCAGGTCCACGACGTGATCGGCAAAGCTGCCGAACCAGCCGGGGCTGTGATAGCCCAGATCCCAGCGGCCAGTTCCGCCGATGGCCTCGATCGACATCTGGTCGCGCAGTTGGTTGGGCGGCAGGATTTCCCCGATCACGCGGATGCCGGTTTCTTCTTCATATTTGGGTGCGAAATAGTTGATCACCGCGTCTGCTTCGGCACCGGGGTGCAAGGCCCAGCGGATAGTTGTGTCCTGCGCCATGGCGCTTCCGGCCATGGTCAGGCCAAGGGCAAGGCCCCCGGCGATGGTGGCTTTTTTGGTCAGGTCAGTCATCAGTCTTTCCTCCTCCATGATATCTGAAAGTTCTGTGGGCGCGGTTCAGTTCAGCCGCGCCTCTGTCTTGGGGTCGAACAGATGCACACGACCCGGCAGTGGCGCGACGGTCAGGGCTTGGTCTGGGTGCAGGTCGTGGCGGTCGCGCAAAACAATGGTCATGGGCACATTGCCCATTCTTGCGCCGACATGGATTTCTGCACCTGTCGGCTCTACGATCGTGACGCGGATTGACAGACCCGCATCGGCCACGATCAGGTCTTCGGGGCGCACGCCCACGCGCACGATCTGCCCATCAGACAGGTTTGCGCCCGCAGGCACTGGCAGGGTCTGGCCATCTGCAAAGACAAGCGCACCGGATGTGACTGTCGCATCCATGAAATTCATCGAGGGCGAGCCAATAAAGCCAGCAACGAACAGATTGGCGGGCCGGTCATACAGGTTCAGCGGCGAGCCTGCCTGCTTGACCACGCCGTCATGCATTACTACGATCACATCGGCCATGGTCATGGCCTCGATCTGGTCATGGGTGACATACACGGTCGTCACCTTCAGCCGTTGGTGCAACTGCTTGATCTCGGCGCGCATCTGCACGCGCAGTTTTGCATCCAGATTCGAGAGCGGTTCATCGAACAGAAACACTTGCGGGTTGCGCACAATCGCGCGGCCCATGGCAACACGCTGGCGCTGACCGCCGGATAGCTGTTTGGGATAGCGGTCCAGCAGCGCCGTCAGGTTGAGGATATCGGCTGCGTTCTCAACACGCTTTGCAATCTCGGCTTTTGGCTCGCCTGACAGTTTCAGCGCAAAACCCATGTTCTGCGCGACCGTCATATGCGGATAAAGCCCGTAATTCTGGAACACCATCGCGATATCGCGGTCTTTGGGGGCCATGTCATTGACCTCGACGCCCCCGATCTTGATCGCGCCGGATGTCACATCTTCGAGCCCCGCAATGATGCGCAGCAAGGTCGATTTCCCGCAGCCAGAGGGGCCAACCAGAATGACAAAAGCACCATCCTCGATCTCGATATCTATGCCGTGAATGACGCGTGTGGCGCCAAAGGTCTTTTCGACATTCTGGATGCTTACGCCAGCCATTCCGCTCTCCGATATTTCCGGTGTGTCAGTGCCATGCTGATTGTCTCGACGCCCCATTTAACCGGCATGGCGAATGCCTTTGCCTGTGGTTTCGAGTGTGATCTGGTCGTCTGTCTGGGTGAGGAGCGTCAAATGTGGCTCCGCCGAATGGTCCTGCACCAATGCTGCGTTGACCATATCGTTGCCGTCGGCGCGTAACTCTGCCTGCACAGCATTCAGTCCATGATCCAACCAGCGCGCAATCAGCCTTTCGCGAAGTTTTGACTGGTTGACACGCAGCATGATGGTCACATCAAACAGGTCCCGTAGCGTGGCCCAGTCTCCTTGCTGGAGAAGCAGATAATTACCCTCAAAGATGACAAAGCGGGTCTCCGGGCCAAGGCTTTGCGAATCTGTCAGCACCTTGTCCGCCACCCGGTCGAAGGTTGGGTAGCGGACAGGGCCATTGTCATTGCGCACGGCGGTGACAAGTCGCACGAAGCCCGAAACATCGAAAGTCTCTGGCGCGCCCTTGCGATGCAGCGCGCCCATCGCGCTCAGGTGGTCGTTGTCGAGATGGAACCCGTCCATGGGCAAAACCGCGGCGACATGTTTGCCCGCCCGGTCATTCATCCCACGCGCAAGCTGAGCCGCGAATGTGGTCTTGCCTGACCCCGGCGGCCCGGCCAGAGCAACAAGCACTCGTTCCGCGCCACTCTGCGATGACATGATACGGTCGCACAGCTGCGCGATTGTGCGTTGATGCATCCTGGCTCCTCCCACTTGCCGCATCGCCTCCCGCGATGCAGTCGCTTACATTCTGCCGAAATCATTATCAGAGCAGAACCGGCGCGATTTCCAAGAGCGCTAACACGCAAAACATGTAGTAGTCAATTTATAAACTTACATATGAATTACTATTGGAAGCTCGCCAAGCTTTACTTTCCGCCACCGCCCCGCCAAACTAATGGCTGAGCATTTGCGCTTCATGCCGCAGGTCAATCCCGTCGCCATAACCAAGGGGACAAGATGAAAGGATCGAATCAGCTTACGGTCCGCGACAGCAACGAGCGGCTGGTATTGCACCTGATCCGTCGCCATGGGGCCATGACAAAGGCAGAGGCAACCCGCGATACCGGGCTCTCCCCCAATGCCATTTCGATGATCTTTAATGCGCTTGAACAAGACGGGATGCTCTTGCGTGGTGAGCCGATGCGCGGGCGGATCGGACAACCTTCGACGCCTATGCGTCTGAACCCTGATGCAAGGCTGTATGTCGGCCTCAAGATCGGGCGCCGCGGCTTCGACCTGGTGCTGGTCGATTTCTGCGGCGCTGTTCGGGCGCATGTTTCGCAATCTCATGATTACCCGACACCTGAACGCACGGTTGCGTTCTTACGGGCTAAGCTGGGTGATCTTCTGGAACAAGCAGGCGTCAAACTTGCCGATATTGCTGGCAGTGGAATCGCCATCCCCTCGCAACTCTGGCATTGGTCGGGCGATTTTGGCGCCTTGCAGGATCAGATGGAGGTTTGGCGAAACCATGACATAGTGGCAACTCTGGCTGGCATCCTACCCGGTCCGATCCTTGTGGAAAATGACGCCACTGCAGCTTGTTATGCCGAGTGGGTGTTCGGGGCGCGACAGGCGCGGCCAGACAGTCTGTATTTCTTCGTGGGCACATTCATTGGGGGTGGCGTGGTTCTGGATGGCGCTGTCTATCGCGGATGTCGCGGAAATGCCGGTGCTTTGGGACCGCTGCGTATCCCGGATGAACCAGGCGGCACGCGGCTTGTCGATCACGCATCGCTCTCTGTTCTAAGCCAGATGCTGGCCCGTCATGGAAAAACCCACGAAGCGCTGCTCAAGCCCCCTATTGACTGGGCCGCTCTCGAGCCAGTGTTGTCGGACTGGATCCTGCGCTCAGCGCGCAGTCTGGCACATGCGGTGGTTTCAGCGAGTGCTGTGATCGATTTCGAAGAGGTGATCATAGATGGTGCCTTCCCTGCCGAAATCCGCGCGCGAATGGCACGGCTGCTCGACTCCCGATTGAGTAAACTGGACCTTGGGGGCATCCCCTATCCCGCCGTCGTTCAGGGGGCTTTTGGTGAGATCGCGCGCGCAGTCGGGGCCGCGGCGCTGCATGTGAATGATAGATATATGCTGGGAAAGGAACCGGCCGCATTGTGAAGGCAGACTCACCAAAGTGACAGAAAGATGCTGTGGGCTTGGCATTTTGAACAACTTCCGTTAAGCCGCAGCACAACGAACATGGACCCGGTGCAATCCCGGGTGGCTCTTTCGGCCGCTGATCCGTCGGATAACCTGAATAAACACCATGTAGAACCGGCACGCTGCCCTTCAGACGATGCCGG
>PXDM01000106.1 GCA_003565055.1 Paracoccaceae bacterium | reverse complement strand
GGCGACCCGCGCGCGCCCGCCCCCTGTGCCGCAGCTACCCCAGAAAATCCTTGTATTCATCCTCGGTCATGAAATCATCGAGCACGGAAAGATCGTCGAGCTTCATCTTGAAGAACCACGCATCGCCTTGCGGGTCTTCATTCACCAGCCCGGGCGTGTCGACCAGCGCCTCGTTGACCTCGACCATCTCGCCATCGACCGGGGCCAGAATATCCGAGGCCGCCTTGACCGATTCGATCACGCAGACCTCATCGCCCTTGGCCACGACCGCCTCGATCTCGGGCAGTTCCACAAAGACGACATCGCCCAGTTGTTCGGCGGCGTGTTCGGTGATTCCCACGACCACGACATCGCCCTCGACGCGCAGCCATTCATGTTCTTCAGTGTATTTCATGCGCGCAATCTCCTCAGCGCTTGTAGGTGGTCGGATGAAACGGCATCTCGCAAACGGTAACGGGCAAGCGTTTGCCGCGCAACGCGCCCCAGAGGCGTGTTCCGGCATCTGCTGCAAGATCCGGCACATAGCCCATCGCGATGGGTGCCCCGACAGACGGGCCGAAACCGCCCGAGGTGATGCGCCCGATTGCCCGCCCGCCGGATGCGGCATCCCAGATCTCGGTGCCCTCGCGCATCGGCGCGCGGCCCTCGGGGCGCAGGCCGACACGGCGCAGTGCAGCACCGGTGTCGAGCTCCGCAAGGATCTGCTCCGCCCCCGGAAAGCCGCCCGCGCGCGCACCACCTTTGCGGCGCGACTTGGGGATCGCCCATGTCAGGCCAGCGGCAACGGGCGTCGTCGCCTCGTCAATGTCATGCCCATAGAGGCACAGCCCCGCTTCCAGCCGCAAACTGTCGCGCGCGCCAAGGCCGATGGGCGCGACATCGGGCGCGGCCAGCAGCGTACGGGCAAACTCAACCGCACTGGCCTCGGGCACCGAAATCTCGAACCCGTCTTCGCCCGTATAGCCCGCCCGAGCGATCCAGAGCGGCCCGAAAAGCGTGTCGGCCGTGATCACATCCATGAAGCGCATCGCGCGCACATCCGGCACAAGCCCGGCGAGCACAGCCTCCGCACGCGGTCCTTGCAGCGCCAGCAGCGCGCGATCCGTGACCGGCTGGACCAGCGCCACATCCGACAGATGCGCTTGCAGATGGGCAATGTCATGGGCCTTGCGCGCGGCATTGACGACCATCAGGATATGATCGCCCCGCGCCGCAAACATCAGATCGTCAAGGATCCCGCCCGCGTCATTGGTGAAAAGCCCGTAGCGCTGCCGCCCCTCGGCCAAACCCTGCACGGCGACCGGCATCAGCGCTTCCAGACCGGCCTCGAGTGCGGCCATATCTGCGCGCGGGCGCAGGATCACCTGCCCCATATGGCTGACATCGAACACCCCGGCAGCGGCGCGGGTGTGCAGATGCTCCTTCATCACCCCCATCGGGTATTGCACAGGCATCGCGTAGCCCGCGAAGGGGACGAGTTTCGCGCCAAGTTCAAGATGCAAGGCGTGCAGACAGGTCTGCGCCAGTTCCGCCATCAGATACCCCCGTTCGGGTCAGGCCCGTGGGCCATGTGGGTCATGCATGCACGGAATAGCGCCCCGCGCGGTTCATGCCCCCTCTGTCCGTGCGCCTGAGATCGCTATCCCTTCGGCGGACGCAAAACTGCGCCTCTCTCCAGAGTATCTTGCAAGGACTGGTCCTTTTGCCTGAGAGTTTACCGGGGCGGTTGCTCCTTCGGCCCTGACGCATGCGCCAGTGTCTCCCTAGTCCTTAAGGTGTAGGTAGCGGATTGAATTGAGGCTGGCAAGGGGGCTACACGCACAGCAAAATCCCCGCACAGCGCATCTGGCGCCATGCGGGGGCTATGTGGCCGGACCAAGGGATCAGATCAGGACTCGCCGCCATCAGGGAGCAGCGGTCCGTCAGGACTGACCTCCTCCGCAACCGGCGCATCCTGCGCAACCGGCGCAGATGTGCTGCTTCGGCTCTTGGTCCTTGCCGCACCGACCGCCGCGCCGAAGTCAAAGTCACCCTGGTTGAAATTATAGCCCAGATCGACCCCGCCGAAGAGGTTATTGCCCAGATAGGCCACGCCCACAGTCCCGCGGATGCTCTGGCTGCCGAACATGTAATCGAGCCCGATGCTGCCGACAGCCCGGTTGCGCCGGTCGTCGGAAAAGACGCGCAGGCCGATGCCAGTGTCGACATTTCCCGCGCCGAAAGCAACGGACAGACCAATCCCGATGGTCGGATCGGCATGTGCAGGGGTCGACAGGCCAAACCCGGCGACGAAAGCTATTGGCAAAATACGCATGATCCCTCCTCTTCAAACAGAATGAGGAAGGTTAACAGAAAATTCGGCAATTTTCGAGTCGCAACTGAAGCGCCCCTGCCGGAGGTCAAGCGGCTCTTTCGCTCAGGCCACGGCTTCCATCTCGGCGATGATGCCATTCACGATCTCGGCCATGAGCGCCTCATCCTCGCATTCCGCCATCACCCGCACCAGCGGCTCGGTGCCGGATTTGCGGATCAGAAGCCGCCCGCGCCCTTCAAGGCGCTGTTTGGCATCCTCGATCACGGCCTTGACTTCGGCCTGCGACAGCAGATCGACGCCCGGCGCCGTGCGCAGATTGCGCAACATCTGCGGCACCGGCTCGAAGCAATGCGACAGCATCGAGGCCGGTTTGCCCGTCTCCACCATCGCCGCCAGAAATTGCAGCGCCGCCAGCATCCCGTCGCCGGTCGTCGCGTAATCGCTCATCACGATATGGCCCGATTGCTCCCCGCCGAGATTCCATCCCCCCTGGCGCATGCGTTCGACCACATAGCGGTCGCCCACAGCCGTGCGCTCCATGCGCAGACCATTGCGCTCCAGATAGCGCTCCAGCCCCAGATTGGACATGACCGTGGCCACCAGCACGCCCTCGCGCAAAAGACCGGCCTGCGCGAAGCGCCGCGCGAACAGCGCCATGAGTTGATCACCATCCGCGATCTGGCCCCGCTCGTCGATCAGGATCACGCGGTCTGCATCCCCGTCAAGCGTGATGCCCAGATCCGCGCCAGTCTCAAGCACCTTGGCCGCACAATGGCGCGGATAGGTCGAGCCGCAATCGCGGTTGATATTGGTGCCGTCGGGCGTGTTGCCGATATTGATCACCTCGGCCCCCAGCTCCCACAGAAGCTGCGGCGCGACCCGGTGGGCAGCACCGTTGGCACTGTCGAGCACCACTTTCATGCCGCTGAAGCTGGTCCCGCGCGCGAGCGTCGTCTTGGCATATTCAACATAGCGCCCGCCCGCCGCTTCGATGCGCTTGACACGCCCGATATTGGCCGGTTGTGCAGGTGTGATTTCGCCCATCGCAATCTCTTCGATCGCGGCCTCATCCGCATCGGACAGTTTGAACCCGTCCGGGCCGAAGAACTTGATGCCATTGTCCTGATGCGCGTTGTGGCTGGCCGAGACCATGATGCCGAGATCCGCGCGCATCGAGCGGGTCAGAAAGCCCACCGCGGGCGCCGGCACTGGCCCGAGCAGGAGCACATTCATCCCCGTCGAGGTCAACCCGGCCGTGAGCGCGGTCTCGAACATGTAGCCCGACAGGCGCGTGTCCTTGCCGATCACCACCCGATGCCCGTTTGAGCCGTCGCGCCGGAAATGCCGGCCCGCCGCCGCGCCAAGTTTCAGCGCCATCTCGGCGGTCATCGGATAGGTATTCGCGGTGCCGCGCACCCCGTCCGTGCCAAATAGCTTGCGTTTCATCCGCTCTGCCCTCTCTTCTCTTCTGCGCCCATCTGCACTGCCAGCCACAGATCGAGCGCCTGTCTGGTCTGCGCCACATCATGCACGCGCAGGATCTGCGCCCCCTGCCCTGCGCCTTGCAGCGCAACCGCGAGCGAGCCTGCCAGCCGGTCCGATGCGGCCTCGACCCCGCTCAGCGCGCCGATGAAGCGTTTGCGCGATGCGCCTAGCAGAATAGCACATCCGAGCGCGTGGAATATCCCCAAACGCCGGATAAGGGCGAGATTATGCGTAACCGTTTTGCCAAAGCCGATGCCCGGATCGACGATCACCCGCTCGGACGGGATGCCCGCCGCCTGCGCGCGCGCAAGCGCATCCGCGAG
>PXDM01000267.1 GCA_003565055.1 Paracoccaceae bacterium | reverse complement strand
GCGAGGTGGAACTGGCCCGCCAGCAAGCCCGCGCCGACCATGGCACGCGCGGCAACTGGGGCGAGGCGCTCAACAGTTTCGCCAAACGCCTCGCCTGGCGCGATCATTTCATCCAGAAGCTCGAAGACGAGCCCGAGCTCGAATTTCGCTGCCTGCACCCGGCGCATGAAGGGCTGCGCGGCACCGATCAAGCGCGGCTGGCGGCATGGTGCGCGGGCCAGACCGGCCTGCCCTTCGTCGATGCCTGCATGCGCTACCTCAAGGCCACTGGCTGGCTGAATTTCCGCATGCGCGCAATGCTGATGTCTGTCGCCTCCTATCATCTCTGGCTCGACTGGCGCGCGACAGGGCTGCATCTCGCGCGCCAATTCACTGATTACGAGCCGGGCATTCATTGGAGCCAGTGCCAGATGCAATCGGGCACGACCGGCATCAACACGCTGCGGATCTATAATCCCGTGAAGCAGGGCCATGATCAGGACCCCGACGGGCGGTTCATCCGCAAATGGCTGCCCGAACTTGAACAGGTGCCGCAGGCCTTCCTGCACACACCCTGGCTCTGGCCCGAGGTCACACGGCTTGACGGCCGCTACCCCGCGCCGATTGTCGATCTCGACACGGCCGGGCGCGCTGCGCGCGACCGGATGTGGGGGCTGCGCAAAGCCAATGGCTTCCACGCGACAGCGGCACAGATCGCGCAGAAACACGCCTCGCGCGCAGGCGACAGCGCGCGCTCCAGCACAGCCGCCCGCCGACGGGCACGCCAGCCAAAACCCGACCCGGCGCAGCTCAGCCTCGATCTCTAACCCCCTGAGCCTGCCTGCGCTCAGAGGGCAAGCGGGGTGGGCGGGCGGGAGCGACGCCCTCTGCGCGCAGGCAGGCTCAGGGACGCGGGACCGCCAGACCGCTCGGCACAGACTCCGGCACGCCAAGCCTCCCTGCCAGCGCCTCCGGGTCGGTCAGGCTTTCGAGAAAGGCCAGAATATCAGCGATCTCCCCCGCGTCCAGTCGGATCGGCGGGGTCTGCACGGCCGCCTTGATCGCCGCCAGTTCCGCCGGATCCTCAAGGATCGCCCAATCCTCGACCGGCATCGCAGGCAGGATGACTTGGCTCCTGTCGAAGCCCGGAAGCGCCGCCACCGGGTCGAGATGGTCGCGCAGAAACGCCTCCAGCGTCGCATGCGCGCCCGCATGACCAAAGGGCGCTGTCTGCGCGATATTGCGCAGCGAAGGCGTGCGGAAGGCAAAGGCATCCTCCGCCCGCCCGGTCACCCGCATCCGCCCTGTATCACGACGATGGCGCTCGAACCGCGCCGCCTTGCCCGGTCCAAGCTGCGGCACCCCGCGCGCGTGAAAATCGTGATCCGTCTGGAACGTCCCCGAATGGCAGCTTGCGCAAGTCCCCGCTCCGTAAAATAGCGCCATGCCGCGCATCGCCGCCTTTGGCAACTCCCCCTGCCCGCGCAAATACGCGTCAAACGGGCTCGTGTCGGAGCGGAACTCCACGGCCACAAAGGCCGCAATCGCGTCCGAGATCTGCGGAAAAGTGATCTCTTCCGCGCCCGCCAGCCCATGCAAATCCACCAGCCCCTCCGCATAATCCGGTATCGCGCGCACCCGCGCCGCGATCAGATCCCAAGCCCCGCCCGGCCCGGTGATCCGCCCCTGCCGCACCGCCTGCGCGATCTCGTTTTCGCTGTAATGCCCCGCCATCTCATCGGGGCTGAGCACCGGGAACATGTTCTGCGCCGACAGGAGCGAGGCGAAGCCCGCGACCATATCCCCTTCGAGCGGCGTGCGCAGGCCACCGGGGCGGGCAGGATCAACCTCGATCCGGCCATCATGGAACAGGCGCGTGAATTCCCGCGCGCCGAGGTTCCAGAGCGCAGGCGCATTGCGCGGGATGCGTTGTTCGGGCGGGTTGTCCGGGTCCACGCGCCGCGCAGGCCCGAGCCCGATACCCCCGTCCCCGATGCCGAGCGACACCCCGTCCGATGTGCCATGCGCGAGGTGATGACAGGTCGCACAAGCGACCTCGCGATTGCCCGACAGGATCGGATCATAGAACAACTGCCATCCCAGCCGCACTTCCCGCGCGTCATGCTGGACGTAATCGGCGTCCATGGGCGGCTGTGGCAGGTCCAGCGCGAGCGCGGCATGGCCTAGCAAAAGAAACGCTAGACTGCCCCCGATCCTGCCCCACATTCTGCACCTCCCGTCGCTGATTTGCGCCCAATCTGCCGCAAGCCGCGCCGCGAGGATAGGCAAAATCAGAACGCGATGTCCTGTGCAAGCCCCTTTGCCTTGGCCAATTCGACCGCCGCCGAAGCCACGGCCAGGTCCTGCAAGCCGACGCCCGTGCCGTCAAACAGCGTGATCTCCTCCGCACACGCGCGTCCTTGATGCGCGCCGTTGATCACTGCGCCGATCTCGGTGATCGCGCTCTCGGCGATCAGGCCAGCCGCGACCGCATGCTGCGCCTCGCCAATGCTGACCGACTGCGCCACTTCGTCGGTGAAGACCGTCGCGCGCGACAGCAGCGACGCCTCGACCTCCTGCTTGCCCTTGGTATCGGTGCCCATGCAGGCCAGATGCGTGCCGGGGCGGATTTGCGCATCCATCACGATGGGGTCAAAACTCGAGGTGATGGTGATGATCACATCCGCCTGCGCGCCCAGATCATCAAGGCTCACGGCCTCAAACGGCAGGCCAAGCTCCGCAGCCGTGTCGGCCAGACGCGACAGCATCTCCGGATGGTAATTCCAGCCGATCACCTTCTCGAATTTGCGCTGGCGCACCGCCGCGCGCATCTGGAACGCGCTCTGATGGCCCGCGCCAACCATGCCTAGCACCTTCGCATCCGCCCGCGCCAGATGCTTGATCGAGATCGCGCTCGCCGCCGCTGTGCGCAGCGCCGTCAACAGATTGCCGCCCACCATCGCCGTGGGCTTGCCACTGTCGGGGTCAAACAGATAGACCGTGCTCTGGTGGTTCGGGACCCCACGCTCCGCATTGCCGGGGAAATAGCCCCCCGCCTTGACGCCCAACAGCGCGCCGACCCGGTCAAGCCCCGACTTGAACCCATATTGCCGCCCTTCACCAAGCGCCTCGCGCACGACAGGGAAATTATAGGCATCGCCGCGCGCCATGGCCGCGAACGTGGCCTCGATGGCATCAAAGGCCGATTGTTCATCAACAAGTCCGGGGATGGCGGATTCCGGGACGATCCACATGGGGTATTCCTTCTCAATTCGCTCAAAACGCGGCCCCGGGCTTGACCCGGGGCCTCTTCCGACAGCGCGCCCTCCGGCAAAGGAGGGCCATGCCGCTTAATAGGCCTTGCCCCGCGCTGACACCGGCCAGAGCGTCTCCACCTTGCCGCCGCGCACACCCACATACCAGTCATGGACATTGCAGGTCGGGTCGCAATGCCCCGGAACCAGCCGCAACTTGTCGTTGACTTTCAACACATTGCCGGTGTCTTCCACAACGCCATGTTCATCCGAGCATTTGATGTATTTCACATCATCGCGCCCGAAAATCACCGGCAGACCACTATCGACAGATTGCGCTTTCAGCCCCGCATCGACGATCGCCTTGCCGGGTTTGGCATGGCTCATCACCGAGGTCAGGATGAACAGCGCATTCTCCCATTCGCCCTGATCGATCCGCTTGCCATCCTTGTCGAGGATGCGCCCGTAATCGGCATCCATGAAGGCATAAGAGCCACATTGCAGCTCATTATAGACCCCCGAGGTGCTCTCGAAATAATAGCTGCCCGTGCCGCCCCCGCCGACGATATCACATTCGATCCCTTCGGCCTTGAGCGCATCGACCGCGTCCTTCACCTGTGCCACGGCGACGTCGATCTTGGCGCGGCGATCCTCGTAGCTGTCCATATGCTGCATCGCGCCCTGATAGGCTTGGATCCCTGCGAATTTCAGCCCCGGCGCCGCGTCAATCGCCTTGGCGATCTCGACCACGGCCTCAGTGGTCACGACCCCGCAGCGCCCCGCGCCGCAATCAATCTCGACCAGGCACTCGATTTCAGTGCCGTGACGCTGCGCGGCTTCTGACAGATCTGCAACATTGGCCAGATCATCGACGCAGCAAATCGTGCGCGCCCCG
>PXDM01000198.1 GCA_003565055.1 Paracoccaceae bacterium | reverse complement strand
TGATCAGCAGAGTCTGGCCAGAGCCGCCGCAGTGTCCAGCATGCGATTCGAGAAGCCCCATTCGTTGTCATACCAAGACAGGACACGCACCATCCGGCCTTCGAGAACCTTGGTCTGGTCAAGGTGAAAGATCGAAGATCGTGGATCGTGGTTGAAATCCATCGACACGTTGGGCTGATCGGTCACGCCCAGAATGCCTTTGAGCGGCCCGCTTTGGGCAGCCGCACTTACTGCCGCGTTGATCTCTTCAACTGTCACATCGCGTGCAGCTTCGAATGTCAGGTCCACGACAGAAACATTCGGTGTCGGCACGCGGATCGCGATGCCATCCAGCTTGCCGTCCAACTCGGGCAGAACCAATCCCACCGCCTTGGCCGCCCCGGTTGAGGTCGGGATCATGCTCATCGCAGCGGCGCGCGCACGATACATATCCTTGTGCATTGTATCCAGCGTCGGCTGATCGCCTGTGTAGCTGTGAATGGTCGTCATGAAGCCACGTGAAATCCCAACTGCATCATTGAGAACTTTCGCGACCGGAGCGAGACAATTCGTGGTACACGAACCATTGGAGATGATCCTGTCATCCGCCGTGAGCGTTTCATGGTTGACCCCGTAAACAATCGTCTTGTCCGCGCCCTTTGATGGCGCCGAAACCAAGACCCTGGCCGCTTTGCCAAGATGTACCTTGGCTTTCTCGGCATCCGAAAAAATGCCGGTGCATTCCAGTACAATGTCGATATCGTCCCAGGGCAAATTGGCCGGTTCGCGCTCCGAGGTCACCGTGATCAGTCCGCGCCCAACATCAAGCCCGTCGCCCGAATGTGTGACCTCTGTCGGAAAGCGGCCATGCACAGAGTCGAAGCGCAGAAGATGCGCATTGCTTTCCACAGGCCCGAGGTCATTGATCGCAACAATTTCCAGATCATCGCGGCCCTGTTCGACCAGAGCTCGGAGCACGAGCCGCCCGATGCGACCGAAACCGTTGATTGCAAGACGCGTCGTCATGATATGTTCCTCGCTGCTAAACTGACGTTTGCGCTAACATGAATGGCCGCGCAGAATCAAGCGCCGGTCATACGCCAAGCCGATAGTTTAACAGATCGCGCAGCCTTGGTCTCGGGTCGGAGGTTCCGGGCGGTAACCGCCAGCCATCAGTCGGAACATGCCGCCCCCGAAATCAATCACTGGCACATCGACCCGCGCCCCAAGCGCAGGTGCCGCCCGCGAGGTCCGGCTGCCCGTGCGGCAGATCAGGGCAATCGGCTGGTCGGGCTTCATATGTGGTCTGAGAGCATCGAGGAACGCATCAGGGCTATCGAAATGCTCGTAGGTCAGCAAAACCGCACCGGGAAGGACGCCCGTTTCGACCCATTCTTCGGGTCTGCGGATATCCACAAGCAACACATCTGCGGCCTCGATCTGCTCCACTGTCGGGAGTGCCGAGTAATGACTCTGGGCATGCAGGGGGTGCGTCAGGAGACTGGCGGCGACAACGGCTGCGAAGATATGGCGCATGAATAGACCTCTTTGATTTTGTGAATATGTATCGCAAAATCTCTCAGAGTAAAAGTCACCGCGCAGACATGATCGAACGCCCAGCACGCGAAAGCGGCAAGGCGTTCGATGTCGAAAGATTGCGTTCAGTGGATCAGGCGGCCAATCGCGCCGGCCACATCGGCCATGCGGCAGGAAAAGCCCCATTCATTGTCGTACCACGCCAGAACGCGCACCATGCGCTTGCCGACAACTTTGGTCTGGTCGGGGGCAAAGATCGAGCTGTGCGGTGTGTGGTTGAAATCTATCGAAACCTTGGGCTCCGGGTCATAGGACAACACAGCCCCCATCGCCCCGCTGGCCGCCTCGCGGACGATTTCGTTCACATCGGCAGCAGTCACATCGCGCCCCGCATAGAAAGTCAGATCAACGGCGCTGACATTCGGGGTGGGCACGCGCAAGGCTGTGCCGTCCAGCTTGCCCGCCAGTTCCGGCAGCACCTCGCCCAGCGCTTTCGCGGCCCCGGTCGATGTCGGGATCATCGCCATTGCAGCAGCACGGGCACGGTAGAGATCCTTATGGCGGCGATCCAGTGTCGGCTGGTCACCAGTGTAGCTGTGCACCGTGGTCATCACGCCCGATTCAATCCCGATGGCGTCATTGAGCACTTTGGCCAGTGGCGCGAGGCAGTTGGTCGTGCAAGAACCGTTCGACACCACCAGATGCTCCGGGCGCAGGCTGCGATGGTTCACGCCGTAGACGATGGTGGCATCCGCATTCTTGGCGGGCGCTGAAACCAGTACCCGCGACGCCCCACGCGTCAGATGTACGGCTGCCTTGTCACGGTCGTTGAACTTGCCAGTACATTCAAGGACAACATCGACCCCGTCCCAATCCAGTTCCTGCGGGTCATAGGTCGACATGACCTTGATCGGACCGCGACCGAGGTCGATCTTGTCATCTTCAACCCGGACTGTGCCAGAAAAGCGGCCATGCACCGAGTCGTATTTCAGCAGATGCGCATTTGTCTCGATCGGCCCTGTTGCGTTGATCTTGACGACCTCGACATCATTGCGCGCACTTTCGGCGATATGCGCCAATGTGCAGCGTCCGATCCGCCCAAACCCGTTGATCCCGATGGTGATGGTCATGCTGAGTACTCCCCGACGCGCTGTTGAGGCGGTATAGCCCCAAGACTGCATTAAAAAAAAGACTGAAAGCCATGTAAATTGAGAGCGTTAGCGCAATCTGCATCATGATAGCGCCAACGCGATCATATGTTGGTCACCCGGGACGGATCATTTTGCGCGCTTGCGCATGGGGGCAGGGCGTTGCATGAAGTGGGCGTGGAATGATCTCTGATATGGCGGTTGTGGTTTGACCTTTCTGGAAAACATCTTCGGGTTGATCGATATGCGGTCCTTCTCGTCGGTCTGGTTCTGGATCGTTCTGGCGCTCTACTGGTCTTCGGTCAGTCAGTTCGTGCTGGGCGCGCCCTACGATCTGATCATTCGCGCGCGCAAGGGTGGCAACCCGCAAGACATGCATGATCTGCAGACGCTGGTGGAGGTTCATGGTCGCCGTCGCTTGACCGTAATGCGAAGAGCCGGGCATTGGATTGTCGCTTTCGCGGCGGCGCTCTTGACCACGATATATCTGCTTGCCTTTCACTATCGCGTGGAAATCGCGCAAGCGGTGTTTGCGCTCATCCTTCCGATCATGATCGTGCGTCTGATGTCGTTGCGCCTCGCCTTCCGGATCGAGCGCGAAAACATGCAGGAGTTGCGCCTGTGTCGCGCATTGCTGACACATCGCGTATGGGTGCAGTTGCTCGGGGTCGTGACGATTTTCCTCACGGCTGTCTGGGGGATGTATAATGTGATGTCGCGCTCTGTGCTGGGATTCTGAGGTCCCGTTTGTCCGATTTCCCCAAAACGCCTCACTGATCAGGAGCTGTTCTGCGCATGCAATCGTTAAGCCAGCCGGTGCTTCTTGGCGGTGCCCCCGAAGGATTTGACGCGCAGCTTCTGGCGCGCGAGGTGGATGCCTCTGACGCGAGCGTGATCCATGTTGCGCGCGATGACAAACGTCTCGATGCGATGGCGCAGGCGCTGGCTTTTTTCGCACCGGGTCTGACGGTACTGCGCTTCCCGGCCTGGGATTGTCTGCCCTATGATCGTGTCTCGCCCAATCCCGAGATTGCGTCGCACCGCATGGCGACACTGGCCGCGCTCGCGCATGGGGTGCCGGGGCCATTCGTGCTGCTGACCACGCTTTCGGCCGCGACCCAGCGGCTACCTGCGCGCGACATCGTGGCGGCGGCGTCCTTTCGCGCGACAGTCGGGCGCAGGCTTGATGAGGCAGGCTTGCGCAACTGGCTGGTCCGCATGGGGTTTTCGCAATCGCCCACCGTGACCGAGCCCGGCGATTTCGCCATTCGCGGCGGGATCTTCGATATTTTTCCACCGGGTGAGGGTGGGCCAGTGCGGCTCGATCTCTTCGGCGATGTGCTCGATGGCGCACGCCGCTTTGATCCGGAAACCCAGCGCTCGCGCGAAAAGCTGCAAGTGGTGGAATTCGCGCCTGTGTCCGAGATCATTCTTGATGAGGCTGCCATCACGCGGTTCCGGCAGAATTACCGCATCGA
>PXDM01000179.1 GCA_003565055.1 Paracoccaceae bacterium | reverse complement strand
TCGATCAGGTGATCGGCCACATAGGCACCGTAACAGCCCGCATTCATCCGCACCGCGCCGCCGATAGAGCCGGGGATGGTGCGCAAAAAGGTCAGATCGCGGCCCCCGTCGGCCGCCTTGCGCGCCACATGCGCGTCGAGCGCGGCAGCCCCTGCGGTGATCGTCTCGCCAACCTCGATCCCGTTGAACCCGCGCCCCAGCCGGATCACCACGGCGCGGATGCCCCCGTCGCGCACGATGAGATTGGAGCCGACGCCCATCGGAAAGACCGGGATGTCCGGGTCGAGCGCTTTGAGAAAGGCGCTCAGGTCATCTTCATCCGCAGGCTGGAACAGCCAGTCCGCAGGCCCGCCAACACGCAGCCAGGTCAGACTGTCAAGCGGCTTTTGCGGCGTGAGCGTGCCGCGTGTCGGGATTTGGTCAGGTGTCATGGCGGTGTGAGTAGCCCGAGGCGTGGGGGGTTGTCGAGAGTGCGGGAGCCCCCGGCGGGAGTATTTGGGGCAAGAAAATGGGGGAGGCTTTAGTCAAGGGGGCGGCGGTCCTGCCCGCATAGTGCTGACCATCTTGGGGATATCCTTGAGCTTGTTCTGTAAGAGGATCGCACCACCGGCAACTGTAGCAAACGATGGCAGGCCCATAAGCGCGAGTGGCCCGGCCACCAAGCTGGCCAGAAGCACACGCCCGCTCAAGTCAACACGTTGATCCGCAGGCTTGCCCGTCAGGAATTTCTTGGCCTCGCGGTTCCAATGCTGGGCCTCGGAATTCAGCACTTCGGCCCATGTCCCAATTTCTTGTGCGGTCGGATCTGACAATGGCCCGTCACCGGGCAGAAGGTTCAGAAGCTGCTGCGCTGCGTTGCGAAGATTGTTCAGCGCTCCAGTCAGCGCATCACGGGCTTCGGGCTCAATCGCGTTGTTGCAGCGCAGACGCTCGATTTCCGCCTCGGCCACTTCCACCAAGCCTGCGAGTTGTAGTGAGAGTGTAAGGGCGTTTATGGGGACATGTGCCTGTATCGCGGAAACTGTCGTCGCGCTCGGTGGAGCCGGGGCGGGACGGGCACTCGATTTATGTTCCTCGATAATGCGCTGGATCAGCGCGTTGACATGATCCGCGCCTTTGTCCCAGTCCGTAGGCTCGATCAGGGCGATCTTGGTCAGCAGGTCGTAATCTTGCGGGCGACCGTGGAGGGCGTTGTCATACCAGTCGACCCAGAAGCGCCAGCCCTCGCCTTGGGCGAGGATGCGAGGCATCAGTTCACTCCAAGACGCTAAAAATGAACTATTGCTCTCCCAGAGCGGACTCTCAGTAAAGCTCTGCCTTTTTAAGATCGCCCTACAGTCCGATCTCACTGCAGCCCAAAACGCAGACGACTGCCCGCCCGAATGAAAGCTCGCAGCATTTACCGCATTTCCGACGCAACTGAAAAGATCGGTGTGAAAATCTGCGGCGTATGCATCGAGTGCTATCTTTGCAGCGAGATGAGGCAAGACGCCGTTGCGTTGATCCGAGAGTGAGAGGGCTTCTAAGCGTGCAACAATCTCTTCGAGACTGATTTCTCGACCCTGAAAGAGCACGTTTAGCCCAATATTTGCGAGAATGCTCGGCATCGCCTCGAACGGACGACTTGACCCTGAACTCCGGATAGAGATCGACCAGACCTTAACCAAAACACGCATCGCGGCGCGATGCGCAATCGCCACCGCCCAGCGCCGCGCCTCATCGCGTTCGGCCTCGGTCCCTTGCGGCAACGCCTCCAGCCAGGCTCGCAGGCTGTCGCTGTCCTTGATCGTTGATACCTCTCTCAATTCCCGCCCCCCAAGATTCCCCGCAAGCGATTGCCAAGCTCCTGCTCCACCCCGCGCCGGATCGTGTCCTGCACGCGCTCGCCCTCCTCGCGCTGCACGCCGAGTTCGCGTTGCAACCGCTCCTCCAACTCGGAGCGGGCGCGGTCTTCCAGACGGGCGGCTTCTTCGCGGGCGATTTCTTCCAGCCGCTCCTGTTCAACCCGCAACTGTTCACGCGCGAGCGCCTCCATATCCAGCAGGAAGCGCGGCTCGGCCCAGGGTCCGGTGATCATCAGCGGCACGCGGAAGGTGTCGTCGCCGCGCGTGGCCGCAGGGACCACGCGGTAGTCGAGATTGCGCGCGCCAAGCCCGACCCTGCCCTGCCCGGTGACATTGAAGCGCGACGCGTCCAGCCGCAGATCGTCATTGCGCAAGACCCCACCGTTGATGGTGAAACTGCCGGTGAGCGACTGGTAGACCGTGCGATTGCCCTCGCCCATATAGGACATGTCGAGGTTGCGCAGCATCCCCGCAAGGTCGAAGCCGATGATCTCGCCTTGCGCGAAGTCGATGCGCCCTTCGCCGCGCAGGCTGTCCATGATCGCCTGCATCGTGTTGCCGACGCCGAGGAATTGCAGGTCCATATCGGCCTGCCCCTGCAAACGGCGATAATCGGCCAGTTCGGTCAGCAGCGGCAAGAGGTCGAGCCCGCGCGCGCGCAGATTGCCGCCGACCGAGAGGCCGGAGCGGTTGTTCATGACAAACTCGCCAGTGAGTTGCCCGCCAAACAGCGCCACTTCGCGCAATTCGGTGACAGCGCGGGCGCGGTCGATGCTCAGGCCCAGCCGGGTGCGGCCCAGCGTGGCGATATCGGTGCGCAGACCGTTGAGGGTCAGCGAGATGTCGGCATCCAGCAGGCCGAGCGCCGAGGCGTCGATGGGCGTGCGCGACCAGCCCGGCGCCGGGGCCGCGCTGCCCCCGCCGCCGCCACCGCCACTGGCGCCTGCGCTGCGCAGGTCGAGCACATCGCCGGTGAATTGTCCGGTCAGGCGGGGCCGCTCGCCGCCGGTGATCAGGTCCGCGCCGCCTGAGAGGCGGATGCTACCGGCGCGAAACTGCGCCTCGCGCGCGAAGATCCGCCCGTCAGACGTGCGGGTCACCTGCCCTGTCAGGCCCAGCGGCAGGACATCAGCGGCCACATCGCCGCCAGTCTGGCCGATCATCTGCATCACCGGGCGCAGCGCGGGCAGATGGGCATTGAGCTGACCCTCGAAGCTCAGAGCCTCCAGCCCCGCCCGCCCGGCGAATGTGACGCTGGCCCCGGCAGCGGTTGCGTCAAAACTCAGTTGCGTGAGATCGCCCGAGAGGAAGCGCTCGGCATGCTCGATCCGGGCGGCGACCTCGAAATCCTGCCCGTTCATCTCGGCGGCGGCGCTGATCTCGGCAGGTCCGGCGAATATGGGCATGGAGAGGCGCGCATCGAGGCCACGAAGCTGCTCCTCGACCCCGGCTTGCGCATCCGAGAAGCGCAGGGTGCCGTCGATGATCCGCGCATCTGCCAGTGAGATATTGCGCGCGCGGGGCTCTGTTGCGGGGGTCGCAGGCGTGTCGTCCTGATCGCTTGCGGGGCTGTCCTGTGGCGCGGATGTCTGCTCTGGCGCGAAGTCCCAATTCACCCGGCCTGATGCATCGCGTTGCAGATGCAGGCGGGGCGATTGCAACACGATGCGCTCGATCTCAATATCGCCGCGGATCAGAGCCGCGAGGTTGAGGCCGATATCCATCTCGGCGGCCTCCAGCATCGGGCCGGGGCCCGCCCAGTCGGGATTGCCGATGCTGACATTGCGCGCGCTCGCGCCGATGACCGGGTAGAAACTGGGGCTGACATCGCCGCCAAAGACGAGGCTGCGGCCTGTCGCGGTCTCGAATTGCGTGGCCGCAAGCGTCGCGATGCGCTGGGTCGGCAAGAGAAACAGCGCCCCGATGACCAGAACAACCACACCCAGACAGGCCACCATCAGAGCTTTGATCAAACGCATCTTGTCCTCCTCAAACCGCACAGACCTTTGCAAGATATGGCGAATCTATCGCTGCGCGCGCAGCATGTCTTGTCAAAATCGGAATTGGCGGGTTTTCGCGCATTGCGTCCGGGCCTTGCCTTGCGCAAGCCCATGTGAAACAGGAAGGCAAGTTTTCGCTGAGAGGTCCCTGCCCCATGTCCCAGATCGTCACGCGTTTTGCGCCCTCGCCCACGGGCTATCTGCATATCGGGAACCTGCGCACGGCGCTGTTCAATTACCTGATCGCGCGCAAATCCGGCGGGGAATTCATCCTGCGGCTGGACGATACGGATGCGGAGCGCTCGAAGCAGGACTATATCGACGGGATCAAGGAAGACCTCGATTGGCTGGGGCTCGGCTGGGACCGGATCGAGCAGCAATCGACTCGGCTGGAGCGCTATCAGGCGGCGGCCGACAAGCTGCGCGCGGATGGGCGGTTCTACGAGTGTTTCGAGAGCCCGACGGAGCTGGACCTCAAGCGCAAGAAACAGCTCAATATGGGGCGTCCGCCTGTCTATGACCGCGCGGCGCTGGCGCTGGACGAGGCCGCGAAGGACGCGCTTCGCGCCGAGCGGGCAGGCTATTGGCGGTTCCTGCTCAATCAGAACCGAATCGAATGGGAGGATGGCATCCTCGGTGGGCTGTCGATTGATGCGGCCTCTGTGTCGGACCCGGTGCTGATCCGGGGCGATGGGCAGGTGCTCTACACGCTGGCCTCGGTCGTGGATGATATCGAGATGGGGGTGACCCATATCGTGCGCGGCTCAGACCATGTGACGAATACTGCAACGCAGATTCAGATCATCGAAGCGTTGGGGGGCACCGCGCCCGCTTTCGCGCATCACTCGCTTCTGACCGGCGCGCAGGGCGAGGCGCTCTCGAAACGTCTGGGCACGCTGAGCTTACGCGATCTGCGCGCGCAGGGGGTGACGCCGGCCGCCCTTCTGTCGCTCATGGCGCGGCTTGGCTCCAGCCAGCCGGTCGAGCTGCGCATGACGCTCGATGAGATCGCCGAAGGGTTTGATCTGGGCCAGTTCGGGGCAGCACCGACGAAATTCGACGCCGAAGATCTCTGGCCGCTGACCCGCGCGGATTTGCAGGCCCGGCCCTATTCGGCAGTCGCGGATCAGATCGCGGCGCTTGGTGTGCCCGAGGAGATTGCGCCGCAATTCTGGGAGGTGGCGCGCGAGAATATCGGGCGGCTGGATGATCTGGCTGCATGGTGGGCGCTTTGCCGCGACGGGGCCGTGCCCGAAATTGCGCCGGAAGACGCGGAATTCGTGGCCGAGGCGCTGAAGCTCCTGCCACCGCCGCCCTATGGGCCGGAAGCCTGGGCCGAGTGGACCAGCGCCGTCAAGGAGGCCACCGGGCGCAAGGGCAAGGGGCTCTTCATGCCGCTGCGCAAGGCCCTGACAGGGCAAAGCCACGGGCCTGATATGCGCGCGCTGATGCCGCTTTTGCAGCGCGTGCGCGCGCGGGACTGAACGGCCAAAGCGCGGCGCAGTCCCGGCAGCGGTTCGGCATGCGCGCTAAAGTCCGGTTCGGAACTCCGCAACCAGACTGCGCACGACCTCGCGCAACGCTTCATCATCATCCGCGCCTGCGTCCTTGGCCCCTGCAAACACCGCGCGCTGGCGCTCGGCGCTGGTGCCCATCGCAAGAATATCCTGCGCGCCGCGCAGCTCATTCAGGCAGCCCAGCACCATCGCATCCGCCTCCAGCAGGTCGATCAGTTCCGCCATCAGATCCGCCATAGGCACCAGCGCGCCCTTGCCGATATCCAGAAGCCCCTCGCGCGGCCCATAGCGCTGCGCACGCCAGCGGTTCTCCGCGATCAGGAAGCGGTCATAGATGCGCCAGCGCTGATTGCGGCGGCGCAGTTCAACCAGCATCCGCGTGATGGCCTGCACCAAGGCGGCGATTGTCAGCGTGTGCTCCATCATCGGCATTACGTCGCAGATGCGGGCCTCCAGCGTCGGAAACCGCGCTGAGGGGCGGATGTCCCACCAGATCTTGGTCGTGTCCTCGATCAGACCCGCCTCGATGATGGTGTCGACCGAGCGGCGATACTCTCCGTAGCTGACGAAATCCGGCGGCAGGCCCGTGCGTGGAAGATTGTCAAACACGCTCAGCCGATAGCTGTTGAGCCCTGTATCCTGCCCACCCCAAAACGGCGAGGACGTCGAAAGCGCCAGAAGATGCGGCAGGAAATAGGTGATCTGACGCATGATGTCGATGCGCAGATCGTCATCGGGCAGGCCCACATGCACATGCGTCCCGCAGATCAGCATCCGCCGCACAACCCCGCCCAAGTCGCGCGCGAGATCGTTATAGCGGTCCTTTTCCGTATGTTTGCGCGAATGCCAAGCGGCGAAGGGATGGCAAGAGACTGCGAGCGGCGCAAGGCCGTATTCAGCGGCGCAATCGGCAATCGCACGGCGCAAGGCCCCGAGATCCGCCCGCGCTTCTGCGATATTGGCGCAGACGCCGGTGCCGACCTCGATCTGACAGGCGAGGAATTCAGGCGAGACCTTCTTGCCCAGCGCGCCCTCGCAATCGCGCATCAGCGCATCGGGCACATCGGTCAGCGCCCCCGTCTCGATATCGACGAGGAGATATTCTTCCTCGATCCCGAGGGTATAGGCTTGCGCATCATCGCTCATGGATCCGAGACTATCCCAGCGCGCGCGCCTCGCAAGAAGAAATTGACGCGGGCGAGAGCGCAGGCTAGCGCTACCGCCATGGCGATCCTGCATGACACGCTTCCGTTTGCCCCCTGGACCCAATCCCATGCGCGCCGTCTGCCCGGTGTCATGCCGCTGCCGCGTGCCGAATGGCTTCTGGTCGATGCGGCCTATGCGCCGCAGATGGCGGAGCGCGCGCGGCTTTTGAACAGGCGCGAAAGCGAGGTGATCGCGCTGCTCCCGCAGGCGGCAGAGGCGGCGGCAGAGCTCTATGACACCGTGCTGCGCGACTTGCCTGCGCATGGATTCACCGTCGCGCCCGATGTGATCCGTCGCCCGGACGGGGCGACGCTCCGGCCTGATCCGGCGCGCCCGCTCTGGACGCTCGGGCATCTCCTGCAGGCCGATTTCTGCCTCCTTCAAAAGCAGGGCACAGAACATGTGCTGACGGGTGCCGTTCTGTGTTTCCCCTCAAGCTGGACGCTCGCGGAAAAACTGGGCCGCCCGCTGATGCGTATCCATGCGCCGGTCGCGCAATATGATGACGGGATGGGCGCACGCGTGCAGCGTATGTTCGATCTGATGCGGCCCGATCAGCCGCTCTGGCGGGCCAACCTCTTGCGCTACACCAACCCCGCGCTCTACCAGCCGCGCGCGGAATATGCGCCCAAGGACAAGGATGGCGGCGGCGATTTCATCCGCTCGGAGCGGCAGGTGCTGCTGAAACTGCCCCGGAGCGAGGCCGTGGTGTTCTCGATCCACACAGCACAGGTGCGCCGCTGTGATCTGACCGACGGCCAGCGCGCCGCCTTGGCCGAGATTGACGCCTCAGTCTAGGCGACGCGCCGCTTCCTCCAGCCGCCGCTGTTCTGAGGGCGCGACGACCGGGCCGCGCAGCGCCTCGGCGCGCGCGCGCAAAGCGGCAGCACGCGCATCCTCCGGGCCAGTGCTGAGTTGCGCCGTGCGCGGCCCCTCTGCCGCCATGTCCAGAACTTGCGACAAAGGCAGGAGCGCCGGGGTCGGCTCTGGCGCGCTTGTGCCGGGGGGCGGCAGATCAGCCGGGGCGAAACACCCCGCCAGCGTGAGGGACAGCAGGCCAGTCAGAACAGCGGGCCGGAGAGAGGGGCGATGATGGGGGAGCACGATAGGGCCTCGGTTACGCTGCGGGCAGTCTACTGCGCGCGCGCCCTGTGACGCAAGCGGGGTTGCACCTGCGGCGGTTTCGGGGTGAATGGGCAGCATGGCGCGCAAGAAGAACTCCTCTGCCGAGATCACGGGCCCGCGTATCCGCGAGGCTGCGCTGCGGCTCTTCGCGCGGCATGGCTATGCTGCCGTGTCGATGCGCCAGATCGCGCAGGAGGTGGGCGTGCAGGCGGGCGCGCTTTATCTCTATACGCCCGACAAACAGTCTTTGCTCTTCGATCTGATGCAAGCACATATGACCGCGCTGCTCGACGCGCTCGCGGCCCTGCCCCCTTGCGACGATCCGCTCGCCGCGCTCGAACAATTCACCCGGTTTCACATCCGCTTCCATTCCGCGCGCAGCGATGCGGTCTTCATCAGCTACATGGAGTTGCGCAATCTGGAGCCCGAGAATTTCGCGAGGATCGAGTCGATGCGCCGCCAATATGAGGCACATCTGGAGGGGCTTCTGGCGCGCGGGGCCATGACGGGCCAGTTCACGGTTCCGGACACGAAACTGGCGGCCTTTGCGGTGATCGCCATGTTGACCGGGGTCAATACATGGTACCGCGAAGGGGGGCGGCTGAGCCTCGCGCGGGTTGAGGATATCTACTGGGACATGGTGCGGAGGTCGGTTGGGGCGAGAATGCGCCCCGACCGACCGGATCAGTAGATTTCGATCCGGAGATTGACGTTACACGAAGTATGGTCCGCATTCATGACCCATATCTGGAATTGTCCGCCTTCTGTCGGCCCCATACTGACCCGCGAATTGAAGTTCCCACTCGACCGAAAGGGGTCGTTCCAGCTGATGTCCCTGTTGTAGATCCATCCACCGGCCGGATCGCGCACGAGAAGACTGGATTCACAGCTGCGCCCGTTATTGCCGTCATCCGTGATGATGCGGAAACGCGCTTGCTGTGCTGAATAGTCACCCGGATCATAGTCGAGAACCAGTGTCGGGCTCGCAAAAATCCGTCCGTGAAAGCTCGATCCGAAGCCTGAGCAATCGCGCAGGCGCCGATCCCCGCGTGCCCGGACGCGGTAGTCCAGCCCAAACCAGAGATCACCAAAATTCACGTTATGCGTTTGCGCCGCAAGTTGCGGTTCCGGACAGCCGCGATGGACCGGGAAGCGATTGAATCTGTCGTTGCGATCCCATGGACGGTCGGTGACAAAATGCGCAGGACCATGATTGCCGCGCGTGGCGGAGACACGGAAATTGAGAAGGGCGAAAGCTTCGTTGTTGATATCCTCATCCAGATTTGCTGCGAACCCCAAGTTGAAGGTCTGGGCCGGATTCTCGATATCAATCACAACGCGCCAAATCTGATCGTTCCAACCGGCCCCGTAAATGTCCCGATGCGATTCGATGAGTGTCATCGTCGTGGTGAACCGCCCTTCTGCACGCGAGGCAACAGTGCGGCGGTCGGCGGCGAGCAATCCATATTGCCAATGGTTCACTTGAAATGGTTCGGTCGAGATACTGCTGCCATTGACGAGAATCGCCAGATGCTCACCTTCAGGGCGCGCATAGTTGGGGTCAAATCCATCCCAGCTGTCGATGATCAGCAGATCGAATTCGATGCGCGCGGAGCTCGATGTGTCCCCGAGATTGACATTATAGGTGACGGGCTGGTTCCACGTCTCCTGACCAAAAGGCCCGAAGAAACTGCGCGCGAAAGTCGAGGTCACGCGATCACTCGACCAGTTTTCCGTGTCTGCATCGTTGAAATCGGTATTCACGATCTCGACGACTGTGCCCGGCGGCTCAGGCTCGGGGTCGCTTGGCGTTTCTCCGCCAAGTTCGGGAGGCTCGTTCGGCTCGCTGATATCCGGCGCACCCTCGGGGAAGCTGTCCCCGTCCAGTTCAAAACGCACAAAGGGCGAGAAACGCGGTCGGGTCACCGCAATCGGTGACAAGCGCGTGTTGCGCAGAAGCGGGATGCCCAGAACGCCCAGCGAAGGTGTTTCCCAGATGGTGAAAGCTTCGACGAGGATCAGCGCCTCACCCGGCTGCACCTGCGGAATGCGGTCGGCAAGATCAGATTGCGGCAGCATATTGCCCGGATTGAAGAAGTTCGTATCCGGAAGCTGCGAGAGATTGGCGAGGAACTCGTTGTATTCTTCGCCCGTGACCCCTGTACCATGGAAGCTACTGCCGCCGCTGCTTGAGCCGCCGCCTTCCGGCGGTTCACCGCCCGGATTTTCAAGATCGCCAAGATATGACACCTCGGACTCGAATAATGACGGATCGAGATTGACCCTATCCAAGGTTCTCAGCGGCGGGAGACCGCGCGTGCCCCATGACCAGAGCACGACAAAATCATCTGCGGTCTGAGAGTAACTGATCGACGATACGCGCAGGCGCGTCTGACGGGTGCGCGAGGTCAGAACATCATAAACATCATTGAGACCTTCAAGATAGGCGACCTGGATCTCATTTGTCTCCCGCGAGATCAGATCGGCCACATTCAGCGCCGCAGACTGTGCTTCCGTACGCGCGCGGAAAGCGTCAAAGAAAACGATGGTTGCCAGATAGGCCCAGAGCAGGATCGGAATGACGATGATCAGCTCGATGGTCATCGAGCCACGGTGATCTTCCCGAAACTGCCGCAGCCTTGCGGAAATTCTCTGCCTGATCGTGATTGCACGCATATCAGTTACCTCGGCTCATTAACAAAAACGCCTGTCGAAATAAGAATCTGCTCGCCGTTCTCATTGACCGGCATCCCCAGCGCCCAGCCGGTCAGACGGATGAAGGGGTCGGTGGCCACACATACCCGCACCAGCATCAACTCCTGGGCCGCTGCCCCTGCACCTGGGTTGAAGGTCACAGCCGGAGTAATGTTCTGCTCGCGATCAACGCAGCGAAGTGGATCATTGAGGCCGGCAAACGTCGTGGTGTCGATGGGCTGCATTTCGACTGTGATCGAATTGCGGCAATCCGAGATCATGGCCGTGCGGGAGCAAATCTGTGCGGCCATGCTGTCGGATGCACCGATATTGCCCAACCGCACCTCTCGCATGGTCAGATCGACGGCGCGCGCCAGAAATGTCTGGCGCAATTGGGCCACGCCACTGTCGAGAGCCAGCAAGACAAAGGACATGATGAAAGGGAAGACAATAACAAATTCAACCGTCACCCCGCCATCCTCTGCCCGCCAGCGGCGCAGGAGTCGTTTGTGGAAAGATGACAAGATGCTCATTGTGTCAGCCTCAGAGTCGCGGTCTGGATATGCGTTGCGATGTTGCGAAAAGCATCGACAAGCTGCGCACCGGAACTGTTGAAGAAATAGGACGGCGCGGAGGCACATTGCTCCATGAGCGCAACGCCCGCCGGTGGGGCTTCAAAGGCCACGGAATAGACCGTGACATTCTGCGCCTTCAGCGCATTGCAGACGCTCACGGTATCGGCGTCCTGAATCGCCTGAGAATCTTTGCGCACACCGGGATTATCGGCACTAAAGTTTTGGTCGACAAAGCAGCAATTCTCGCCATCAGTCATCAGGATCATGGCACGGAACGTGCCGGGCTCATCCCAGTCCAGAGGACGATCTCTGAAGACCGAGTCAATATCGCCACGATCAATCAACTCCTCGATGATCGGATTCAGGGTCGGATCAAGGAACATCGCCCCCGCACGCACGCCGATATCAATCGAGGTTCCGAAATTCGGCCCGAGCGTATTGATGTAGTCGATCGCATCACTGCGCGAGCGCAGATAGGGACGGATCGGCATATCACGTAGCGTGGTGAAATCCTCCAGACTCTCGTTAAGGGTCCCCTCACCCGTCGCGCAAACGCGTCGCGTCATGGGCGTGTTCAGGCTGTCGGTCACTGTGTCCCAGGTGTCGAAGTCGATACAGCTCGTATCCGCCCAGGACGGCGCAGTGATCGCTGAGAGGTTGTTGAAGTAGCCCAGCGTTCCTTGCGGCATGATGACTTCAGTGCTGTAGGGCACGATCGTGATGGCGACACGATCCTCGAGGTCTTCTCCCTCGGGCAGCATCATCTCGACGAATTCGGTCGCAGCGGCGCGTAGGTTCTGGATGCGATTATTGGCTTGCATGGAGTAAGACACATCCACGACCATCACGATCTCGAATTTGATCTGGGCCACACCTTCAAGAGCGGCGGCGCCGACATTCATCTGCAGATGATCCACATTGCTCAGACGCATGAAAGTCGTGTTGAACCGCGCACTCGGCGCCACCGTGACCTGGCGGGTAACAGTCTGACCCGAGGCCGAGGCCGAATCGATCAAGATGGTGTTTTCATTCTGGATGTACTGGCTCAACCCTTCGGCCGCAAAATAGGAGCGCACGATATCTTCCGGGTCGGGATTGGCCGGGTTATCACGTATTGCGGCCGCGGCCAGAACTGCGCGGTCGGCCGTGCCCTGCAAGCGCACCCTCTCCGCCTCATAGCGCATCATATCGACGGCAATTCCACCCACCATCAGGATGATGATGAAGGCTAGAAGCCCGAAAATCACGATCCCACCCTCTTCGTCACGACGAAACAGCGCGCAAATTGACGCATGCTCGACAGGGCGCTTTTTGCTGCCTGACTTAATCATCATTGAAATACCTTCACCCTTGGACCCAGCGCTGCGAACCCGACTGATGGAGACTGCTCCACACCCGAATCCATCAACTCTAAAGGGAAAGCTACTGCCTGCGTGTGGCAGTATTGGGGCGAGATTCCCCGAAATTGTGGCAAGTTTTAGGTATTCGTTAAGATGGCACGCCGCTGTCGCGGTGACCTTTCAGGTTTTATCGACAATTACGCCAAAAATTCGGCATTTTGCTTGTTTTATTAACTCTAAACGCCGAACACTGGGGAACAAGCAGAAAATCGACTTCTGAACAGAGAGGGGCAAACACACTATGCAACACCAGAATGAACCCGGTTTTCGCGAAAATGTAGACCTGATGTTCCACCGTGCGGCAGCCTATCTGGACCTGACGCCGGGCCTGTTGAGCAAGATCCAGATCTGCAACTCAACCTATACTGTGCGCTTCGGTGTACGCCTGCGCGGCAAGATCGAAACCTTCGTGGGCTATCGCTCGGTCCATTCCGAACATATGGAACCCGTCAAGGGCGGCATCCGCTACGCACCCGAGGTCAATCAGAACGAAGTTGAAGCGCTCGCTGCGCTGATGACCTATAAATGTGCCCTCGTCGAGACGCCTTTCGGGGGCTCCAAGGGCGGGCTCTGCATTGATCCGCGCAACTATGATGAACGCGAGCTAGAGCAGATCACGCGCCGCTTCGCCTATGAACTCGCCAAGCGCGACCTGATCCATCCCGCGCAGAACGTGCCCGCGCCGGATATGGGCACGGGTGAGCGTGAAATGGCCTGGATCGCGGATCAATACGCGCGGATGAACACCACCGACATCAATGCCCGCGCCTGTGTGACCGGCAAGCCGCTCAATGCAGGCGGGATCAAGGGACGGGTCGAGGCGACGGGTCGCGGGGTGCAATACGCCTTGCAGGAGTTTTTCCGCCACCCCGAGGATGTCGCGAAGACGGGGCTCAGCGGCGATCTGTCAGGGAAGCGCGTCGTGGTGCAAGGGCTCGGCAATGTGGGCTATCATGCCGCAAGCTTCCTGCGCAGCGAGGATGACGCGCGAATCATCGCGGTGATTGAACGCGACGGGGCCGTGCATAACCCTGACGGGCTCGACCCCGATGCGCTGCGCAAGTGGCTTGCAGAAACGGGCGGCGTGAAGGATTTCCCCGGTGCCGAGTATGTTCCGGATGGCGCGAAGCTGCTTGAGGCTGAATGCGACATCCTCATCCCCGCTGCGCTGGAAGGTGTGATCAATCTCGGCAATGCAGACCGTATCCGCGCGCCCCTCATCATCGAGGCGGCGAATGGCCCGATCACTGCCGGGGCCGACGACATCCTGCGTGAGAAGGGCACAGTCATCATTCCTGACCTCTATGCCAATGCAGGCGGTGTTACAGTGTCCTATTTCGAATGGGTGAAAAATCTCAGCCATATCCGGTTCGGGCGCATGCAGCGTCGCAATGAGGAAGCACATGCCCGGCTTCTGGTGAGCGAATTGGAACGGCTCTCGTCAGATAAGGGGCTGGGCTGGGAGCTCAAGCCTGACTTCAAGAAACGCTATCTTCAAGGCGCGGATGAGTTGCAACTGGTGCGCTCGGGTCTCGATGACACGATGCGAGTGGCCTATCAGAGCATTTCGGAAGAATGGCACCGCAGGCCGGATGTGAAAGACCTGCGCACCGCCGCCTTCATCGTGGCCATCGAGCGTGTGGCAGACAGCTACCGCGCCAAAGGGCTGTAGGCTTCCCCGCCGGATCGCGCGGGGTTGCTATGCCCTGCGCGATACGACCAGAGGTGTCAGGGTCTGGCGCTCCACTTGACGCCGCAGATCCTTGCCGCGTGCTAGCGGTTTCTGCGTTCAGCGGACGCGGAAATCCGCCTGATCGCCACTCCCCTGATCAGAGATGAAACGCAGCGTATCCCCGTTGCGCAGCACAAGTTGGCAATTATACGGATCGCCGCCAGTGCTCCATTCCAGCGTGCGGCAAAAATACCCGTTGCGCCATTCCCATTGCCCGCCCACGTTCTGACCAAAGCCACGGCCAGCAATCTCGCCCTGCGGCAAAACCTGCAGACGTACGGCGAAGCGCGTCAGCTCATTGCCCTCGACCAGAGCGCGGAAATTCGATTCTTCGCGGACAGGCTGAAAATCTGCCCAGACCGGGCTTGCCATCAGGCTGCCCAAGAGCGCAAAAAGTGACAGCTGTTTCATTTGCTCCTCCAGATTGGGATCACAGGAACACTACGCAAAAGGTGCCCGTTCGGATCTGTCTGGAAGATCTTAAGATCTCGTAAGCAGGCGGAAACCCGCCTTTCGGGACGCGCTACAGCCCCAAGACATCGAGCATCGAATATTCTCCCGGCCCCTGCCCTTCGAGCCAGAGCGCAGCCGTCACAGCACCGCGCGCAAACAGCGCCCGGTCAGAGGCGACATGGCGCAGCGTGATCCGCTCGCCCTCGCCTGCAAAAATCACATCATGCTCGCCAATGAAATCCCCGCCCCGGATCGCATGAAAGCCGATATCACCGGACGCCCGCGCGCCGGTGATCCCGTCACGTCCGCGATCAGCAACATCAGCAAGCGCGACCCCGCGTCCCTCGGCAGCAGCCTCCCCCAGCATCAGCGCTGTGCCCGAGGGCGCATCGACCTTGTGGCGATGATGGGCCTCGACGATCTCGATATCATACTCTGCGCCCAGCGCCTGCGCGACTTGCCGCGTGAGCGTGACCAGCAGATTGACCCCAAGGCTCATGTTGCCCGCACGCACGATCCGCCCGCGCGCGCCCGCCTGCGCAATCGCGGCCAGATCCGCGTCCGAAAAGCCTGTCGTGCCGATGACATGCGCGACGCCTGCCTCTGCCGCTTTCTGCGCCAGTGCGACCGTGACCGCAGGGGTGGTGAAATCAATGATTACATCGCTGCAAGCGAGTGCCACCGCCACATCTTCCGTGACAGTGAGCCCACGCGCCGGGCCGCCCATCGCCGCCCCCAGATCCTGCCCGACCCAATCATGGCCTACGCGCTCGACAACTGCGGACAGCCTCGCGCGCGCGTCCGCGTCGATCAACTGCACCAGCATCTGCCCCATGCGCCCCGACGCGCCCATCACTGCCATCCGCATGCCCGAGACCCCCTGCACCAGTCACTTTCTCGCGCTTCGCATAGCGCCATGGGCGGAAAATGGCAAAGCCTCGTTGCGCGCACTGCCGGAGTCTTCTACATCTTCGCCATGGCACAGCGTCGTTTTGAAAAATCTTCCGGGCCTTCGCAGCGACAGTTGCGTGTAGGCGAATTGATCCGCCGCGAATTGGCGGAGGTGCTTGCGCGTGGCGATGTGCATGACACCGACCTGTCGCGCGTGCCGATCACGGTCAGCGAAGTGCGCACCTCGCCCGACCTGAAAATCGCCACGGCCTATGTCATGCCCCTCGGCGGTCAGGGCCAGCCTGAAGCGCTCGCCGCCTTGCGCCGTAACAAGGCCGAACTGCGCCATCTCGTCTCGCGCAAGCTGACGCTCAAATATGTCCCCGACCTGCGCTTCCAGCTCGATGAGACCTTCGACCGGATGGATGACACGCGCCGCCTGTTCGAAGATGAGCGCGTCAAGCGCGACATCGCGCAAGGATCAGAGGGTGATGCGACGGAGAGCTAGGCTTCTCGGGGTGCTCGCGGCGCTTGTGCTGACGGCCACGAATGCACAGGCCGAATGCAACCGCACAGACTATCGCGACCAGAGCTTCACCTATTGCGAAACCCGGATCACCGATGATCTGCGCCTGTTTCTCAATGACGCCGAGGATCAGGTTTACGGGAACTTCCGCAAGATCAACGAGGCGCTGGCGCGCGACGGCAAGACGCTTGCTTTTGCCATGAATGCCAGCATGTACCACCGTGATCGCAGCCCGGTGGGCCTGTTCATCCAGAATGGCGAGGAGTTGTCGCGGATCGTGACCGCCGAGGGGCCGGGGAATTTCGGTCTGCTGCCAAATGGCGTGTTCTGCATTGAGGCCGAGCGCTTCACCATGATCGAAAGCCGCCGCTTTGCCGCCGCCCCGCCTGCCTGCCGTGACGCAGTGCAATCGGGGCCGATGCTGCTCATTGATGGGGCCTATCATCCGCGCTTCATCCCCGACTCCAGCTCGCGACTGATCCGCAACGGCGTCGGCGTCTCCGGCGATGGCAAGCGCGCGCTGTTCGCGATCAGCAACAGCGCGGTGAATTTCCACGAATTCGCCCGTTTCTTCCGCGATTATCTCGGCGTGCCGCAAGCGCTCTACCTCGATGGGAATGTCTCGCGGCTGCATGCGCCCGCGCTGCGGCGTTCCGATTGGGGCACGCTTCTGGGACCGATTATCGGCAAGGTTGTTGACGCGCCCGCGCCCAGGAATTAGCAGGCGGCTTCTGTGTGGAAGGACGGATCATGGGACGCAAGCGCAAGGGCCGCGCGATTTCGGGCTGGCTGATCATCGACAAACCTGCGGGCGTGACCTCGACGGCTGTGGTGAACAAGGTCCGTTGGGCCTTGCAGGCGCAGAAAGCGGGCCATGCGGGCACGCTCGATCCGGCCGCGACGGGCGTTTTGGCCGTGGCGCTGGGCGAGGCCACAAAGACTGTGCCCTACATCACGGATGCGCTGAAATGTTACCGGTTCATGGTGCGGCTCGGGCAGGCCACGACCACGGATGACGCCGAGGGCACCGTCATCGCCCAAAGCGCTCTGCGCCCCGATGATGCGCAGATCGACGCGGCGCTGGAAGCATTTCGCGGGCAGATCGAACAAGTGCCGCCCCAGTTTTCCGCCGTCAAGATCGAGGGCGAGCGCGCCTATGACATCGCGCGCGCTGGCGAGGAGATGGATCTCGCCGCCCGCCCGCTCTGGGTGGAGCGGCTCGAGGTGATCGCGCGGCCTGACCCGGATCATGTCGAGCTGGAAATGGTCTGCGGCAAGGGCGGCTATGTGCGCGCGATTGCGCGCGATCT
>PXDM01000505.1 GCA_003565055.1 Paracoccaceae bacterium | reverse complement strand
CTTTCCGATTCAAGCTTGCAGCGCGCGTTGCCGAGCCTTAGTGCTGCGCAGCTTGAGCTTTGGCGCAGGGGTGCCGCGGGTCACCCCTTGGCGCAGGCGGCCCATATGATCGAGGCCGTCTTGTCTGATGCGCCGCGCGATATCGTGTCAGCGCTGATCCTCGCAGATGCAGCGCTCGCGCGCGCTGTGGGTTGGTCGCATCTGATACCGCTGTTGGGGGTCGGCCTTACGGGTCGTGATCTGAGATTGCGCGGCGATGATCTGCGCCTGGCCTGTCACAAGGCTCTCGTCCAAGCGATCAGTGATGCGCTGCCTTTATCCGCCGATCTGACGCGCCGCGCCGCAAGGCTGCTTGCCGTCGTGCCGAAGCTGCGCAGCAAAAAATCCGTTGCGGCTGTCGACATGTTGCTGACCCGTGACGCTATTGCGCCTGCGGCGCTGACCACATTGATGTCGGACCGCGCCGCGCGGCGGTTTTGCGACCGGCTGGTCAGCCTTGGCGCGGTGCGCGAATTGACCGGGCGCGACACATTCCGACTTTACGGGCTGTAGCATGGCCAAGACCCACGCCCCTGAGTTTGACCGCGAGCTTGCCGACCTGCCGCCAGAGCTGCGCTGGCGTGAATGGATGAGGCGCATTGAGGCGGTGTTGTTTGCGAGCAGCACGCCGGTTCCGCGCGAGGATCTGGCGCGTGTGGTCGGGCAAGGGGCCTCGCTAGATCTGCTGATCGAGGATCTGGCAGTTGATCTGGAAGCCCGACCCTATGAGATCGCCAAATCCGGTCATGGATGGTTCCTGCGCACGCGCGCGACCTACGGACCCGTCATCCGGGCCGCTGCCGATATCCGGGATCAGTCCCTGAACTTGAGCGAGTACGAGGTCGCCGTGCTGGCCGCAGTTGCCTACCAGCAGCCCATCAGCCGCGATGGACTGAAAGACATCTTTGGCAAGGATATCAGCCGCGATCTGATCGGGCGCTTGTCTGAGCGTGGCCTGATCGCGCCCGGCCCGCGCGAACCCCGTCGCGGCGCGCCTTTTACATTCGTGACGACAGACGCATTTCTGGCCGCGTTTGACCTGACCTCGCTGGCTGATCTTCCGGACCCGGAGCAATTGCACGATGCTGGACTAGGTCATGATTAATGACGCTTGCGCGACCAATAGATCAACCGGGGATGAATTCTCACTTCCGCCTGCGCAACTGCAATCGATATCCAAGCCTTGTGGACATCCAACCCAATGAACGTGCTATACTGAAAGTAGTCTCCCCGTTCTTAAAGCTCGGCACCGGCCAATCCTGCGCAACCCTCGAATGCAAAATGCCGCGGCAAAGGCCACCTAGCCAGTCAGTTCAGGACGCAATCATGGGGTCTGTATCGCCATAACCGGACATCGCTGGTGACCAACTCACCCAGTACTCACCCCACGCTCTGGAAAAGCATCTATCGTCCGTATGCAGCAAGCAAATCTTAACCTGCAGGCGGCAAAGTGGTGGCGCTGCTGCATTTAGGAAGCCAAATTGCTGATCGCTGTGGTCGAAGACAATGAAGTTATCCTTAGCGTGCTTCTCTCCGCGCTCGAGGTCATTGACGGTTGCACTGTGAATGGGTTCGACAGCGTTGGGGCAGCCTTGGACAAATGTGAGGACCAACTCTTTGATCTGATGATCTTCGACTACCGGCTGCCCGATGGAAACGGGATCGAAGCCATCCGCAAACTGCGCGAAAAAGAACGCTATCGCCATGTGCCGCTGGTCATGCTGACGGGCGATAATGATATCGCCGTCCGGCTCGACGCGATCCGTGCAGGGGCCACCGACTTTCTGACCAAGCCTGTTAATATCGAGGAATTGCGTCTCCGTGTCGGGAATCTGCTAGCCATGCGCCGCGCCCAGAGGGACGCGGCAGAGCGTGAAGCGCTTCTTGACGCCGTGATCGAAGCGTCCTCGGCAAGCATCGCGATTGGCGACGCGACTCAGCCCGAAACCCCGCTGATCTATGTCAACGCCGCTTTCGAGCGCCTCTCGGGATACAGTCGGAAAGAGGTGCTCGCACAGAATTGTCGCTTTCTCAATGCCGAGCCTCATGGCACGCAGGTCCGTGATGCCCTGCGGCGCACAGTTGCAGATCGGCGTGACGGTCAGTTCCGCCTGCGCAACCGTCGGCGTCATGGCGAAGAGTTCTGGAATCAACTGGACTTGCGCCCCGTGCCGGGGCCGGGCGCGGATGCGCGCTACATGGTCGCCACCCAGTTTGACATCTCCAGTGAGGTCGAGGCCCGCAATTCGCGCGATCGCATCGACGCTCGCCTCTCCGATATCGCGCAACTGAGCGCCGCCTGGTTTTTCGAACTCGATAGTGACTTGCGCCTTGTCTATGTTTCGCGCGCCGTCAGCGATGCCCTATTGACAGCGCCCGAAGAGCTTTACGGACTGACATTTGATCAGCTCGGCAGCAAGATCGTGCTTGATGAGGGCGGAGACCCGGCGTCGCTGCATGAGCGACTTCTGCAGCGCAAGGCGCTGAGCAACCTGCCTGTCATGGTGACGCTGCCGGGTCACAAGGTGTTGTGGATCCAGACCAGCGTCATTCCATTCTACACCACATCCGGGGCGTTCGAGGGCTTTCGCGGCTTTGGCAGCGATGTCAGCGAGATCGTCGCTGCGCGCGATGCGGCCCGGCAGGCTGAACGCGCGAAATCGTCCTTTCTCGCCATGATGAGCCATGAACTCCAGACACCCATAACCGCGATCTCGGGGCTTGCCGGGTTGCTGGAGAGCGTCGAAAACCCTGCAGAGCGGCAGGCACATCTCGCCACGATCCGTGAGGCAGCGGGCCGTTTGAGCTCGGTTTTCAGCGATGTTCTGGATCAGGTGCAGATTGAAAGCGGGCACCTGACGCTTGCGCAATCCCCTTTTTCCATGGTTGTGCTCTGCGAGGAGGTTCACACGCTTTTCACTGCGGCTGCCGAGGCCAAATCGCTCTCGCTCACACTTTCCGTGACCGGGGAGGGAGGTGCCTATCGCATCGGCGACCCCACGCGCGTGCAGCAAGTCCTGAAGAATCTTGTCTGCAATGCGATCAAGTTCACCGAAGCGGGCAGTATCGAGATTCGTCTCGACCTCAAGTCGGCCGACGAACTGCAGGTCGAAGTGGCCGATACCGGGATAGGTCTGGCGGATGCGGATAGCATTTTTGCGGCGTTTGTTCAGCTCGATGATGGCATCGCCAGACGGAGCGAGGGCAGTGGGCTTGGGCTGAGCATCACGCGCGGCCTCGTGACAGCCATGCAGGGCGAGATCAGTGTCAGCTCACGCATCGGCGAGGGCGCAACCTTCCGCTTTTCGCTGCCGCTGCCCGCTTGCGATGCAGTCCTTCCTGCCGCACCGCGCAAGCAGATCAGCTTGCAGCGCCGCCACATCCTCGTGGCCGATGACAATCATGCCAATCGAAAGATCCTGTCGATGATCCTGCAGCGTCTCGGTGCCGAGGTCACAGTCTGCGAGGACGGTGTCGAAGCGCTGGAGGTCTGGGAGCCGCATCGTTTCGATGCGCTTTTGCTCGATATTAACATGCCGCGCCTCGCAGGCACGGATGTCATGCGCGAAATCCGGCGCCGGGAAACTGCGGGCGATCTGCCGCGCGTCTTTGCGTGCGCGGTGAGTGCGAATGCCCGGCCCGAACAGGTCGCAGGCTATATCGATGCGGGTTTCGACGACTGTATTGCCAAGCCCATCGGCCGCGAGAACATCGCAGCCATGCTGTCATGGCTGGATACGACTTCCCTGTCAGAGCCCTTAGTCTGCGACCCGAGGGCCAGTTGATGCTGGGATAAACCCTGAACTTGACCCAAAACCGAAAAAGGAAACCAAGATCATGAAGCTCCTGAAATCGCTCGCGCTGCCCGTCTCTGCGGGACTGTTCGCAATGGCCCTTTCCGCCCCGCTTGCGGCAGCCGAATCGCTGTCATCGCCCGCCGGCACGCCCATTCTTGACATCGGCGGGGCCATCTAGAACAGCAATGATGGCCCGCTTGCCCGTTTCGACATGGACATGCTGGATGCGCTGCCACAGCGCGAAACTGTCACTGCGACCCCCTGGCATGAGGGCGTTCAGACCTTCACCGGGCCACAGATCGCCGATCTGCTGGAGTTGGTCGGTGCCGAAGG
>PXDM01000510.1 GCA_003565055.1 Paracoccaceae bacterium | reverse complement strand
GATATTGCGATTGCTCAGCACCACGCCCTTGGGCTTGCCCGTCGTGCCAGAGGTGTAGAGCATGACGCAGGGGCTCTCCAGCGTCAGCTCCGCCTTGCGCTTGTCAAGCTCAGCGCCCAGCCGGGTTTCCGCCGCCCGCCCCTCGCGCATCACATCGTCCAGCCAGTTCATATGGCTGTGGTCGTATTTGCGCATGCCCCGCTTGTCGAGATAGGCGATTTCTTCAATACAGGCGATTTTCTCGCGCACTTCCAGCACCTTATCGACCTGTTCCTGATCACCGCAGACGACGAAACGTGCGCCGCAATGATCGAGCACATAGGCCATCTCTTCGGCCACCGCGTCCTGATAGAGCGGTACCGGGATCGCGCCTACGGATTGCGCCGCGACCATCGCCCAATAGAGCGCGGGCCGGTTGCGCCCGATGATCGCCACGTAATCGCCTTCGCGCATGCCCAGCACCAGAAACCCCAGCGCCATGGCGCGGACTTCGGCCTGCGTTTCCGCCCAGGTCCAGCTTTGCCAGATCCCGAATTCCTTTTCGCGATACGCTGTCTGCATCCCGTAACGCTTGGCATTGCGCGCCAAGAGTGCCGGGACGGAACGCAGCTCCGCCAATGCGGCATCGGCCTCAACCGTGGCTGTCACGGGCTCCTCCCTCATGTCGTGGTGGCGGTCAGCACGCCTCCCCGCGTGCGACCGAACTCCCTGATGCGCAGTAAGCCGCGCGATTCTTGCGTCAAGTTTACCCAATCCTTACAAATTGTAACCACCGATTTTCGGCCCTTTCCGCGCATCGCGCATCCGGCTAGCATCCGCCCCAGCGAAGAGGAGCGCGCAATGGCCTCGCCGGATGAGACCCATATCAAGCTGATGAGCGCCGGGCTGAACATGATCCAGCAGGCGCTGTCGATCTTTGACCGCGACCTGCGCCTGTCGGTCAGCAATCGTCGTTACCAGACCATGTTCGACCTGCCCGACTGGCTGGTTCAGCCCGGCGCGGAATTCGAGGACACGATCCGCTATCTGGTCACGCGCGGCGAATATGGCGCTGTGGATGATATCGAGGACGCCGTGCGCATCCGCGTCGAGGCCGCGCGCGCCTTTGTTCCGCATTACATGGAGCGCGAGCGCGCGAACGGGCGCTGGATCAGTGTCGAGGGTGCGCCGCTGCCACAGGGCGGCTGGGTCACCGTTTACACCGACATCACCGAAGTGAAGCTGCAAGAGCGGCTCTTGCAGGCGCATTCGGAAGAACTGACCGGCGAGGTTCTGGCCCATGCCGAACGCCTCGCCCAGACCAACCGCGCGCTGGCCGCGTCCAATGCCGCGCTCGAAGAAGCCAAGCGCGAATTGACCGAGATGGAAGCGCGCACCCGTCTGACCACCGAGATGATGCCCGCGCATATCGCCCGGCTCGATTGCGAGTTGCGCTACACATTTTCGAACCGGCGGCTCTCCTCGGTCTTTCCGGGCCTGCCGCAGAATATCGTCGGCCTGCCCGCGCGCGAGGCGCTTGGTCCGGTTTTCGCGACCATTGCGCCCTGGCTCGAAGATGCGCTTTCGGGCCAGCCTTCGGTGCATGAATTCACCCATGACGAGAGCGGGCGGCGCATCCGGCTCGCGCTGACGCCTGACCGGATGGGCGACGGGCCGATCAATGGCATCTATGTCATGTCGATGGATGTGACCGAAGAAGCGCAGGCCCGCGCCGCCCTTGCGCAGACGCGCAAACGCGAATTGGCCGCCCAGCTTTCCTCGGGGCTGGCGCATGATTTCGGCAATCTTCTGACCATCATCCTCGGGCTGCAGGGCCAGCTTGCGCGGCGGGGGGATCTGGCCCCGGAGGTCACGCAAGCGGTGCAATCCACCATCGCCGCCGCCCGGCGTGGCGGCGTGCTGCTGGAACGGATCGCCGCGATTTCCGGCACGCGCGCCTTGCGTCCGCAACCGACAGATCTGCCCGCGCTCCTGCATGATCTGCAACAGATGGCGCGCCCCACCTTGCCCGAGAATGTCACGCTCAGGATCGAGCTGCCCGAGACACTGCCCACGCTCGCGCTCGATCAGGGCGTGTTGCAGGACAGTCTGCTGAACCTGATCCTGAACGCCCGCGATGCGCTGGCGGGCGCTGCAGGCACAATCACCCTGCGCGCACAAGCCTACGGCGACACCTGGCTCGATCTGATCGTCAGCGACACCGGCACCGGATTCAGCCCGGAAGCGCTGGATAAAGCGCTCGATCCGTTCTTCACGACCAAAGGGGCTGCGGGCTCCGGGCTGGGCCTTGCCATGGTCTATGACCAGATCACGCTATCGGGCGGGCGCGTGCGGCTTGCCAATCGCGCACAGGGCGGCGCGGAAGTGACCCTGCGCCTGCCCTTCCGCCATGCCAGCGCCCTGCCCGATAGCGGCGCCGCGATGGTGCTGCTGGTCGAGGATACCGACACGATCCGCGAGACCGTGCGCGACATGCTCTGCACGCTGGGCCATTCGGTGATCGAGGCCGCCAGCCATGACGAGGCGCTCTCGCTTCTCGATATTGCAGGGCTGTCGCTGGTGCTGTCGGATATCAATCTTGCAGGCGACAGCTCGGGGCTCGATCTCTTGCGTGCCTGCCGGGCGCGGGGCATGATGCGGCTGCATCTGATGACAGCCCTGCCCGGCTCGGACCCGCTGCACCGGGCCGCGCGTGCCGAATTTCCTGTGCTGCCCAAACCCTTCACCCTGACTGAGTTGCGCCTCGCGCTGGAGCATAGCCGATGACCACGCCCCATATCGCCATTCTCGATGATGAGCTGGAAATCCGGCAGGTTCTGATCACCGCGCTGCAGGAGGCGGGCTTTCAGACCACCGCCTATGCCCGCGCGACGGAATTCGAGGCCGCGCTGCGACGCATCACGCCGGATGTCTGCCTCGTCGATCTGGGACTGCCCGATCGCGACGGGCTGGCGCTGGTGCACCGGCTGGCGCTCGAATCCGGGGCGGCGATCATCATCATCTCGGGGCGCGCGCAGGTGCAGGACCGGGTGACGGGGCTGGAACTCGGCGCGGATGACTACATCATCAAACCGTTTGATCCCGCCGAGGTCGTGGCCCGCATCCGTGCGCGGTTGCGCAAATCCACCACCGCCCCCGAGACAGAGGCGAAACGCGCGCGCTTCAACGGCTGGGTCGCGGATTTCAATCGCTATCTGCTGATCGACGAGGCCGGGCAGGAAACGGGCTTCAGCCATGCTGAAGGCGAGGTGCTGCGGCTCTTTCTCGACAGCCCCAAACGGCTGATCTCGCGCGCGCAGATGCTCGATGCACTGGGCGGGGCCGCAGGCGAGAGTTTCGACCGGGCGATGGATGTGCGCATTTCGCGGCTGCGCACCAAGCTCAGAGAAGACCCGCGCAACCCGCGTCTGATCAAGACAATCTACGGTGCGGGCTACATTTTTCTGGGCGATGTGCACTGGGGCTGAAACAGTTTACACCCGCTGGCGCTTGCGCCAATATGCCGGGACGACGGGCGAGGGGCAGTGATGCGGAAATTTCTGGTGATCCTTGATGACACGCGCGAATGCCTCAACGCGATGCGCTTCGCAGCGATGCGCGCGGCCCATACTGGCAGCAAAGTGCAGATCCTGTCGATCATCTCGCCCGAGGAATTTCAGGGCTGGGCCGGGATCGCCGATCTGATGCGCAGCGAAGCGCAGGAGCGCATCGAGGCGCATTTCGAAGTCTTCGCCAAATGGATGCGCGACCGTCAGGGCGTGGACCCGGAACTGGTGATCCGCGAGGGCGAGCCAGTGGATGAAATCCTTGCGCAGATCGAGGAAGACACGGAAATCGGCTTTCTGGTGCTCGGCGCGGGCGATGAAGGAAATTCCCCCGGCCCGCTCGTGTCGCAACTCGCGCGCAATTCCGGCAATCTGCCGATCCCGATCACCATCGTGCCCGGTGGCCTCTCGCGCGACCGGCTGGAAACCATCGCCAAGGGCTGATCACGCCCGCGAAAGGACACTCACATGAAACTCTTGCGTTTTGGCCCGGCGGGCCATGAGAAACCCGGCTATCTCGACGCGGATGGCCGCCTGCGCGATCTGAGCGCCATGGTCGCGGATTTCGCGGGCGAGACTGTCTCGCGCGCGGCACTTGACGCGCTGCATGCGCTGCCGCTGGGTGACG
>PXDM01000452.1 GCA_003565055.1 Paracoccaceae bacterium | reverse complement strand
GCATAGCGGTCTGAAAGATCAAAGAAACCCATCTGCGCCATCGTAACGCTCCAGCAGCCGAACTCTGACAGCCTCATACCGTCCCGGCCACGTCAGGGCAATTTTTCGAGGTGCCCGTAAGGATGTCTCGGGCCTCTCGCCCTATCTGCGCCGACGATTGGTGCTGGAAGAAGAAGTGGTCGAGGCCGCCATCGCAGCCCATGGGGCGGAAGGTGCAGAGAAATTCCTGCAAGAGGTGGCCTGGCGCGGCTATTTCAAGGGTTGGCTGGAGCATCGCCCAGGCATCTGGACAGGCTATCGCGATGGGCTTCTGGCAGATCAGAGCGCGCTGGACCATGACCGCGTCTTGCGTCGCGAACTGGCGCGGGCGGAAGAGGGGCAGACCGGGATCGCCTGTTTTGATGCCTGGGCGCAGGAATTGGTCGAGACCGGATATCTGCATAATCACGCGCGGATGTGGTTCGCCTCGATCTGGATTTTCACGCTCGGGCTGCCCTGGCGGCTGGGGGCGGATTTCTTTTATCGCCATTTGCTCGATGGGGATCCGGCGTCGAACACCTTGTCATGGCGTTGGGTGGCGGGGCTGCACACGCGTGGTAAATTCTACGAGGCGAAAGCGTGGAACATCGCCAAATTCACTGGTCAGCGCTTCGTGCCGCGCGAGAGCGATCTGGCCGTGGTCACCCAGGGGCTGGAGCAGACTGAACCCGAGGGCCTGCCGCCCCTGTCGCCCTTGCGCAGACCGGCGCCAGTGGCGCCCGATCTGCCGAGCCTCGTTCTGATGACTGAAGAGGATTGCGGGCCCTGGGCGGTGGAAGGCTGGACGATTTCCGGCGGGGTCGCTCTGGCCGCATCGCATTTGCGCTCGGCGCGGGAGGTGTCGGAGGCTGTCCGCGCGTTCGAGGACGGGGCTTTGGCGGATGCGGGAGAGCGGCTTGGGCGCGATCTGCCGCTTGAGCGGGCGGGCGATCCGCAGGATCTGGCGCGTTGGGCGAAAGCGTGCGGCGCGCGGCAGGTGGTCACGGGATTTGTGCCGCAGGGGCCGTTGCGTGACTGGCTGAATGCGGCGCAACCGGGTCTGGAGGCTGAGGGAATTGCGCTTTGTGAGTGGCAGCGCTCCTGGGATGCTGCGCTTTGGCCGCATGCGACGGCAGGATTTTTCAAGGTGAAAAAAGCGCTGCCCCGGATTTTGGAGCAGCGCCAATTGATTTGACCGATGAAGCGCCCATTTGGCGCTCCCACCCACCCGACCCCGCGCCAAATGGGCGCTGCCTGTGCCCAAGGGCACAGGCGGGCCAGACCAGCCGTGGTTTTTTCAGAGCAAGCGGCGAGTGATGACCTGCGCCTGAATTTCGCCAGCCCCCTCGAAGATATTGAGGATCCGTGCATCGCAGAGGATGCGGCTGATCTGATATTCCAGCGCAAAGCCGTTGCCACCGTGGATTTGCAGCGCGTTATCCGCGCAGGACCATGCCACACGCGCACCCAGGAGCTTCGCCATACCCGCTTCAAGATCGCAGCGACGATCAGCGTCCTTTTCACGCGCGCTGAAATAGGTCAGTTGCCGCGCGATCATGATTTCCACGGCCATCATCGCGAGTTTCGCCGCCACTCGCGGGAATTCGATAAGCGATTTGCCGAATTGCTTGCGGTCCTCGGCATATTGCATGCCGACTTCCAGCGCATTCTGTGCCACGCCAATCGCACGGGCTGCGGTCTGGATGCGCGCGGATTCAAAGGTCTGCATGAGTTGCTTGAAGCCCTGGCCCTCTTCGCCACCCAGAAGGTTTTCGCCCATCACTTTGAAATCGTCGAAATTGACCGTGTATTCCTTCATGCCGCGATAGCCGAGCACTTCGATTTCACCGCCCGACAGCCCCGGATCGACGAAAGGCTGTTCATCCGTGCCCGGCGTTTTTTCCGCGAGGAACATCGACAGGCCGCGATAATCCTTGGTGTCGGGAATGGTGCGTGCGAGCACAGTCATAACATGGGTCCGCGCCGCATGGGTGATCCAGGTCTTGTTGCCATTCACGACCCAATCCTCACCATCCTTGACCGCGCGTGTGCGCAGGCTGCCAAGGTCAGAGCCGGTGTTGGGCTCCGTGAAAACGGCAGTCGGCAGAATCTCCCCGGAGGACAGCTTCGGCAACCATTGCTCTTTTTGCGCCTGCGTGCCGCCGCAGATGATCAATTCTGCCGCGATCTCGGTCCGCGTGCCGAGGCTGCCGACACCGATATAGCCGCGCGACAATTCCTCCGAGACGACGACCATCGAGGATTTCGGCATGCCAAGCCCGCCGAATTCTTCCGGAATCGTGAGACCGAAGACCCCCATTTCGGCAAGCTGGTCGATCACCTCCATCGGGATCAATTCGTCTTTCAGATGCCATTCATGGGCATGCGGGGCCACTTGCTCATCGCTGTAGCGCCGGAACTGTTCGCGGATCATCTCCAGCTCTTCGTCGAGCCCGGTCGCGCCGAATGTTGCGCGGCCGTGATTGCTGCGCATCAGCGTCACCAGCGCCATGCGTGCCGCATCAGTGTTGCCCTCGCGGCGCAATTGACCGGCGGCGCCCGTGTCGAGATCGACCGACAGCCCAAGATCGGACAGGCGCGAAATTTCACCCTGATTCATCGGGATCCCGCCCGCAATCTGGTTGAGATATTCGCCAAATGCGATCTGGTGGATGAGTTGCTCCATCTCGCCGAATTGCCCGTCTTCCTGCAGACGCTCAGCCCAGCCCTGCATCTGACGCAGGCTTTCGACATAGGTCGCCAGCCAGGCAAGCCCATGCGCCGCGTATTGATCTGAGTCAAGAAGGACGGCATCAACCTTGCCTGTCGGAGCAATCCGGGCGCGTATCGCGGTCCGAGCCTCTTCGAAGGCAGCCTCAACGGGGGTCAGTGCCTCGCGCGTCAGGCTGAGAAGATCACCCAGAACGGGGGTCGGGAGGGTCTGTCCATCATGCGCCATGTGAGCACTCCAATCGTGAATTAGGGCCATTATGCAATCGCAGCATACTTAGTGGCTCAGAGGGCGGACGGCAAGAAAAATACGCCGGGATGCGCTGATCTTTGCGTTTATGTCGCAGGCCGCGAAGTTGACGGCCCGCTATGGCAGGGTATGGTCGTGTCCTCAGCCCGAAATCTGCTCACGCAAAACTGACGCGGTCATCGACACAAACAGGTAAATCCCAAGGAAGATGAGAAAGGCGACGGCGGAATTTTCGAGCTTGCGCGGATAGGTGGGCTCATCGGGGGCGACCGGCTCCACGGAGAGGGCCAGATATTTCGTCTGACGCCCGACGTCTATGCGGGCCTGCTCCAGCTGTTGCATCGCCTGCGCGCGCATCATCTCGCGGGTCTGCACCTCTGCTTCGGCATTGATCAGCAGGCTTTGGGTGCGCGCCAGCGAGACAGTATCCCCTGAATCGCGCGTCATGGAGCCGCGCAAGCTGCTGATCTGGTCCATCAGCGCCGCTTCGCGCCGCTCGATCTGTTGCACACGCGCCTGATTCGGCCGCGGGTTCGAGCGCAACTCCTGCAATGCCAACCGTGCTTGCAGCAACTCGGCATCAAGCGCGCTGAGTTGCTGTGACAGCAGCGATAGCTCGACCTCACCAGAGAGCACCGAACTGCGCTCTTGCAGATCGACCACTGCAAGCCGTGCCTCGATCAGTTGCTGCTGCGCGTCCTCAAGATTTTGCCGTGCATCGCGCATCTGCGTGTCGCGCATGCGCTGGGTCATCATGTCGACATGCTCTTCGGCAAAGCGGATCAACGCTCGCGAAAAGCGCTCGCTGACCTCGGGCGAGGCCGCGATCACTTCCAGACGCACCACGCCTTCGGTCGGGTCAAAGCCAATCTGCACATTGCGGCGATATCGTTTGAAGGCCGCGCTGTCGGTCGCATCCGGGGGCAGCCGACGCAGCAGGTCAATCTCGGGACTGCTGAAATGCTCCTTGAATCCTTCCTCGCGGTCAAGACGGATCATCGCAGGTAAAGATTGCAGGTAGCTTTGCACAGATGGCGCTTCACTCTGCCCCGCCATGCCGCCCGCACCCGGCATCATCCCGGCCAGATCACCACCAGCAATATTGCCGCCATCGGCCTGCTGAATGACAAACTGGCTTTCCGTAGCATACATCGGCGTGGCGACCATGTAGAAATACCAACT